>DATMBD010000065.1:0-4209 GCA_035559355.1 Dehalococcoidia bacterium | reverse complement strand
CGCCACCCTCAGGTAGCGGCGCAGGTTCCCGTAGAAGACGCCGGACGTGACCGCCCGCCCCGTCCGCAGGTTCGGCCACAGCGACGCCTCCGCCGGCATGCTCGCCAAGTCCCGACCGGCCGCCCGCAGCCATACGCGGATCGCCTCGAGGGCTGGCGCCGGCAGCTCCCGCCGCCCCCTCTTGCCGCCCTTGCCCCGGTAGGCGTAGTAGGTCCTGCTGCCCTCCCGGCTCAGGTCGCCCGCCGTGAGCCGGAACACCTCCGACCGCCGCCGGCCCGTGAGCACGAGCGTGACGACGAGGGCCCGGTCGCGCAGGCCCGTCGGCGTGTCCGGGATGACCTCCAGGAGCCGGCGGATGTCCTCGGCGGCGAGGCCCCGCGGCGCGCTCGGGGCAGCCTTCGGCCTCTCGATGGCGTCGCAGGGGTTGGCGGCGGCGACTTTCATTCTTATAAGGAAGCGGTAGAAGCTGCTGAGGCAAGCGAGGCGGGCGCCAATCGTGACCGAGGAGGGCCTCCTGCCCGAGAGGCCGGCGCCGTAGGCCCAGGCGAAGACGTCCTGCGCAGTGACCTGGTCCGGCGCCTTGCCCAGGCGGCCGAAGAAGTGCTGCAGCATGCGCGAGTAGCTCTGCACGGTCCTGAGCGAGCCGGAGCGCCGCTCTTTCTCGGCAAGGAAGGCGGCGAGGAAGGCGTAGAGGGCGCGCTCCCAGCCCGCGGCGGTGGGTTCGGTGAGGTAGGCGACGTTGACGGCCACGGCGTGCCTCCTGCTTGAGAAGTCACGCTATACAGCCATCGTGTCGGAGCGCAGTCAAGCTGCGAGGGCTTCCTCGTGTGATGACAACTTAGGTCCCTGGCAGCAAGTTCGCGGGTGCGAAGCGTTCTTGTCGCAGGCGCTCGAGGCGCGAGGGCGCTGTGCGTAGCGCTTGACTTGTCGCAGACGCGTCAACCTTTCAAGCCTCTCCTATAATGGCGGGCGATGAATAGCAGGAACGTAACGACGGCAATGCCTCCCATTGGCTCGCTCGTCCGAGCTCGAGGTCGAGACTGGGTCGTACTGCCGCCGGAGGAGCATCACATCGTTCGCTTGCGACCTGTTGACGAAAGCGACGCGGACGCCATCGGCCTCTACCTCCCCCTTGAAGGCCATGACTCCATACGAAGTTCGACTTACGAACCTCCTGATCCCGAGCGCTCCGGAGATGTCATTGGGGCTTTGCTGTTACGCGATGCTGCGCGGTTCACGCTGCGTTCAGGCGCAGGACCCTTCCGTTCGCTGGGACATATCTCGGTAGAGCCCCGGCCGTATCAGTTCGTTCCGTTGCTTCTGGCCTTGAGACAGGAGAAAGTCCGCCTTCTCATCGCCGATGACGTGGGCGTCGGCAAGACGATCGAGGCGGCGCTGATCGCCAGGGAGCTCATGGATCGTGGCACCGTACGGCGCTTGGCTGTGCTCTGTCCTCCGCACCTCTGCGACCAGTGGGAGGTCGAGCTGCGTGACAAGTTCGGTATCGAAACCGTGGTCATTCAGCCGTCTCGTATGGCCAGACTCGAACGCAATCTCCCTCGCGGCGATATCGGCGTCTTCCAGTATTACCGCAACTTTGTCTGCAGCATCGATTATCTGAAGTCGGGCCGCTATCGAGACCCATTCCTGATGAACGCACCCGACTTGATCATCGTTGATGAGGCTCACGGCGCCGCCCAACCAACGGCCGCCGACAACGCACAGCACCAGCGCTACGAGTTCGTCCGGGACATCGCCCAACTGCCCGAACGTCACCTCATCCTCGTCACAGCCACGCCCCATAGCGGCATCGAGGCGGGCTTTCGATCGCTCTTAGGACACCTCAACGAATCGTTCAACGTTCCGGTCGAACGTCGTCTCGATACCAAGACCCTTTTGCCTCACGTGGTGCAGCGGCGACGGAAGAGCATCGAACGCTGGATGGGCGCCACCACTGCTTTCCCGGAGCGCGAAGCCGTCGAGGTCGACTACGCAATGTCCGCGCGCTACCAGAAGCTGTTTGAATCGGTGGCGGGGTACTGCCGCGAGTCGGTCTCAACTGGCTCCTACAGACGCCCTCAGCAGCGCGTGCGGTACTGGGCTGCGATTGCGATTCTGCGCTGCATTCTCTCCAGCCCTCGCGCCGCGGAGGCCATGCTCGAGAACCGGAAACAGCGGCGAAGGGATAGAGGTACAGAAACGACAGAAACCGAGGAAGACGTGGATTCGGCCCTCCGGCCGCAAGTTTTGGACCTCGATGGCGAAGAAGAGCCGCCAGACTATGCTCCGGCGGCTGAAGGCTATGACCTGCGCGATTCCGAGATTCGCCGACTGGACGAGTTCCTGCGAGAAGCTCGCCAACTTTCGGGGACAGCGTTCGATGCCAAGCTCGCCTGCTGCATCGGCGAAGTGGAGCGGCTGCTGCAGGACGGCTTCTCGCCCATCGTCTACTGCCGGTTCATCGCCACCGCCGATTATGTCGCTGAGGAGCTGCAGCGGAGTTTGAGCCGGCGCTTCCCCGACCTGCGCGTTGCCTCGGTCACCGGGAACGACGGCGACGAACGCCGCCGGGAGAAGATCGACGATCTCGTGACGAATAGCGCCGTCCGCGTCCTCGTGGCCACGGACTGCCTGAGCGAGGGCATCAATCTCCAGGAGCACTTCGACGCCGTAGTCCACTACGACCTGCCCTGGAACCCAAACCGCCTCGAGCAGCGCGAAGGACGCATCGACCGTTTCGGGCAGAAGAAGCCCATGGTGAGGACGGTTCTCCTTTACGGCCGCGACAACCAAATGGACCTCATCGTCCTCCGCGTCCTGATTCGCAAGGCGCGCGAGATCCGCGCCAGCCTTGGCGTAGCAGTGCCGGTGCCGGTGGAGTCCGAGCAGGTGATCCAGGCGCTCATCGATAGCTTTCTCCTCCAAGGCCGGCCGATTGCTTCCAGCCAGATGGCGCTCCCCCTGGACGACCAACGAGTAAGCCAGCTGCACGAGGCCATGGACAGGGCCAAGGAGCGCGAGGAGGAGGTACGCAACCTCTTCGATCATGCCAGCATCCAGCCCGACGAAGTCGCGCGCGAGTTGGCAGAGATGGAGCCGGTCCTTGGATCGCGCCAGGACCTCCAGCATTTCCTCGCCAACGGCCTGCAGCGCTTCAACGGCTACCTACGGGAAACGAAAACCCCTGGCGTGTTCGAGCTCCACCCTGGGGACTTGCGCAACCTGGTGCAGCAAAGAGCGCCTCATCTGAATCGCTTTCCGTGGCTCGTCGCGTTCGATCAGACCGCGGCCGAGCGCGTCATGTACGTGGGCCGCAAGCACCCTATCGTCAGCGCGCTCGCGGACTCCACCCTGGCGCGCGCTCTCGAGGGACATGACCCAGCCTTCTCCCGCTGCAGCGCGCTTTACACGCCGCTCGTGAGGAGTCGGACGGCGGTCCTGCTGCTGCGCTTCCGATACTCCCTGCAGGCGGAGGCGCCGCAGTTCGCTGAGGAGGTCGTAGTCGCCGCTTTCCGGGCAAATGGCAGCGCCATCGATTGGCTCCAGCCCCACCAGGACGAGGCGATGCGCCTGCTCTCCGAAGCTCAGCCAGCCGCGCCTATGTCCCCGCAGGAGAAGGCGTTGCAGGTACAGTGGGCCCTCGACATGTTGGATGCCAACCCACAGTGGTGGGACGCGCTGGCCCGGGAGCGCGCAGGCCGGCTGGAGCAAGGGCACGCCAGGCTGCGCTCGCTCCTGGTGGCCGCCCCCATGAGCGTTGAAGCGCGCGAACCGGACGTCCTCGGCGTCTACGTGCTCGTTCCATCGGGAAGGTAGGCTTATGGCGCAGTACACCAGCGTCACCGTCGAGGGCGGCCTCTTCCCCAGTGACATCCTCGACGCCGTGGCCGCCGGCAGCGTTGACGGCCAACGCCCCGCCGACTTCGCGCTCGAGGCCGCCCGCCTCATCGACGAGCTCCAGGCCGCCTTCGCCGACGCTCGCGCCTACTGGGACGCCTTCCAGAGACGCCTCGCCCGCAGCAGCGCATCGACTACGAGCCTCACGCGCGAGGCCTGGATGCTGCCGTTGCTGGAGCGGCTGGGATTCCAGCTCGAATACCAGCCCGCGGCGCTAGCAGCGGCCAACTCTACGTACACGATTTCGCATCTCTACGGCAAAGAGCCGGGCACGCCTGTCCACATCGTCTCCCTGGACCAGGACCTCGATAG
>DATMBD010000064.1:0-2530 GCA_035559355.1 Dehalococcoidia bacterium | reverse complement strand
GTCCGGAGCCCTGCCGTCCCGGCTCAGGGCTGAACCACAAACATCTGCCGCGATCAACAGCGCGCTTACCGCGGCATGGAAGGCCTTCAATTCGGAGTCGCCCTCCGGCCATCTGGCTCCTTGCTCGGACAGGTACTCGTTGAGTTCCGACAGGGGCCCAGAGAGGACGACTTCAAGATCAGACAGGTCTGGCGCAGGGCCCAGAGCGCACTCGCGGCGTATGACATCGAGCACTGCTCGAAAGTCGTAATGACCGGCGAGGACGCGCAAGCGCGGTCTCCCCGCGGGTCGCGGCTGTACCGAGTTTATGCTGTGAAACTTCAGATGATGGCTTACCACCGCCCGCAACACGACGTCCCGCAAGTCCGGAGCGAGGTCGGAAAAGACCCATTCGGCGAGGGCTGCTTGCTGTCGGAGGAGCCACAGCCCCACGATCTCGTGCCGCAGCGCCTGGGCAATTGGCCTGGGTGCTCGCACCATGCGCTGGAAATCCTCATTGGCCTTGCCTATGTCGTGAAGCAAGGCGGCTAGGACTGTCGCCTCGGTCAGCGCCGCCTCATAGCCGCCACCCAACCCGAGGGCCGCGAGAATCTGCTGGCCCCTGTCTCGTGTCATTCGCCGGGCGGCCAAAGCGACAAGCTCGAGATGTCCAGGGAGGGTCTCGAAGTGCTGCGGCGCGTCCGGCGTTCGCGAAGACTTGGCGAGTAGCCGAGCGATCATCGTGATGTCCGTTTTGGTACCAAGACTCCGCAGCCGAACTTGCGGCGCCCTCCCAGGCCTACTTCCTGTAGTCTCAGGGAGTCGGCGGCCGACAAACCTCCCACCTCGACGGCGAACCCGACGATCTCCATGTCCTTGACCCGCAGCGTTCGCCTTATCCATTCCCCTTGGCCGCCTTTGCCATCGGTTTCGACGGCAGTTGGCGATTGTCGAGTAACGAGGCGGGCTTGACCTCCTACACCCATCTTCTCGAGTTGCCTTTGCACCGCGGCCAAGAAAGCATCGGGCTCCTGGAACCCACGGATGATGACGAGGCGGCTGGAAAGCAAGGCGGCAGGTGCAAGGGGGTAGATGTTCGGCGTGCCTACTTGGAGCGGCACACCTGCGACGGTTAGAGTCTTGCCAGCAAGGGCGAGCAACGGGCCGACGAGTCCTGCAGGAGCTCGAAAAGTCAAGGTCGAGCGCTTCGGCAGCAACATAGACCTCTTGCCGATGAGCCGGCCACGCAATGGATGGATGCCGACATCTGGGCGGTTGTGAAGCCAGGGCAAAATTCGCGAGATGGCGGCATAGAGGAAGTAGGCGCTATCGGCAGGTAGTGCCGCCTGCGATGAAGGCGGGAACAGCCCAAACGAGCAGTCAACAATAGGAAGTTGTTCCTGTGAGGACACTGGAAACTGACCTCGACAAGACGGCCGCTCACAACGGGACCGGCGGGGTTCGGACGAGTGGAATGATAGTACCTATGTTCGTATCGCTGTCAAGCATCGTTAGTCACCAAATCTCACACAAGAGGCATGGCGCGCGACTGCGACCTCCTGCTTATGAACCCAAGGTTGGCCTACTCACCCTTGACCGGTGGCGTTGGGAGAGCGTGTATAGCACGACCTCAATAAGGAGTCGTGCAAGGAGTCGTGTCCGTGACCGCCATCGCCTACCTCGACGAATCCGCCTCTGGTTGGGACCGCACCCTGTACGCCTTCCTGGCCGAAAAGCACCGCCGTTCCGGCTCCCGGCGCACCGTCCAGGCCTACTCGCGCATGCTGAACGAGTTCTTCGGCCGCGTCGGCAAGACCCCGGACCAGGTCACCAGCGCCGACGCCTTCGCCTGGGCCTATGGCACCGGCCTCTCCGGCAAGCAGCCGTCCTCGATCACCATCGCCGCCCGCCTCGCCTGCCTCAGCAGCTACTACCGCTTCCTGATCAAGATGAAGGTCGTCGCTTCCAACCCCTGCGACGCCATCGAGCGTCCGCGCGTCTCGCCTTCGAACCCCAGGGGCCTGACAGCGGACGACATCCGTCACCTCCTCGCAGTGGTCCCCGAGACGCCCGTCGGGCTGCGCGACCGGGCGATCATCCTGTTCCTGACGTTCAGCGGCCGGCGCCGCTCCGAGGTCCTGAGCCTCACAGCCGGCGACCTGACCTTCGAGGGCGCGACCTCCTACTACGCCTACCGGGGCAAAGGTGGCAAGACCGGGCGGCGGGAGCTGCCCCCTGCCGGCGCTGGAGGCGCTGCGGGCCTGGCTGGCGGCGTCTGGGCGTGACCTCATGACGATGGCGCCGGAGGAGTCGTTGTGGCCGTCCCTCGTGAGCGGACGTGGGATCACCAGCGGGACCTTCTACGCGAACCTACGGCGCTACCTGCACAAGGCAGGTCTGCCGTCGGCGGGCGTGCACGTCTTCAGGCACTCGGCCGCGAAGCTGCGGCGCGACGCGGGGGAGTCGGTCGAGGAGGTCAGCCGGTTTCTGGATCACTCGAACCTGGCGGTGACGACGACGTACCTAAGGCGGCTCGAGGGGCAAGAGGATC
>DATMBD010000063.1:0-2333 GCA_035559355.1 Dehalococcoidia bacterium | reverse complement strand
ACGAGGCGTCCGTCCGCGCCGCCTACACGAAGTCGGAGCTGGAGGCCCTCTTGCGGGCCTCGCGCCTGAATGACGGCCGCTCCCGAGTTTTCACGCGCGGCCTCACCCACGCTGGCATCGAGCGACCAGCCCTCGCCCGCTAATGCCCGTTTTGCCCGTTTGCCCACGCAGGCTACCCTAGGACAGGCGCACTGACATGGCTGAATTCCAGGTCATCGGCAAGCCCGCCCCGCGCAAGGACGGCATCGAGAAGGTCACTGGGACCGCCCGCTACACCGCGGACTTCCTCCCACCGGGTACCCTCCACGGAAAGACCCTCAAGAGCCCCTTGCCGCACGCCCGCATCGTCCACATCGACACCTCGAAGGCAAAGCAGCTCCCCGGCGTGCATGCCGTGCTCACGGGCGCGGACGTCCGCGACGCCGGCCTCTGGGGTCGCGCCGTCAAGGACGTCCCGGTCCTCGCCATCGACCGCGTGCGATTCGCCGGCGAACGCGTGGCAGCCGTCGCCGCCGAGGACGAGGACGTGGCCGAGGAAGCTCTCCAGAGCATCGAGGTCGAATACGAGGAATTACCGGCAGTCTTGACCCCGGAGGAGGCAATGGCGCCGGGTGCGCCCATCCTCCACCCGGACTTCAACTCATACTTTGGCTTCCGTCAGAAAATGGAGACGCCCTCCAACGTCTTCTACAGCACCCACCTCGAACGCGGCGACATCGAGGCCGGGTTCGCCGAGGCCGACCTTGTCGTCGAGGCGACGTATGAGACGCAGCGGATGCATCAGGGATACCTGGAGCCGCAGGCGGTTCTCGTCGATATCTCCGGCGGGCGCGTCCACGTCTGGCTGTGCAGCAAGGTGCCCTACAACACCCGCGAATCGCTCGCCTTTGCAGCCCGCATCCCGGAGGAGCAAATCCTCTTCCACCACACCCACATCGGCGGCGATTTCGGCGGCAAGGGCAACGCCCGCAACACTCCCGTCGCCTACTTCTTGGCAAAAGCGACGGGCCGGCCCGTCAAAATCGTCTCGGACTACATCGAGGAATTCGGGGCCGGCAATCCTCGCCACCACACGCTCACGCGCCTCAAGACCGGCGTGAAACGTGACGGAACCATCGTCGCCCACCAAGTCGAATACATTGTCGATTCCGGCGCCTACGCCGCCTTCAAGCCCCTCGGCACCATCGGCGGCGCCAACCAGGCGGCCGGCCCCTACAGGATCCCGAACGTCGTCATCGACTCTCGTTTCGTCTACACGAATACCGTCCCCGGCGGATTCATGCGGGCCCCAGGCGACCCACAGGGCGTCTTTCCTCTCGAATCCCACCTGGACGACATCGCCCGTCGGCTGGGCATGAGTCCGGCAGAGTTCAAACGCAAGAATCTCGTCCGCGAAGGCGACGAAACCGCCTGGGGCGAACGCCTCCAGCACGTCCGCGCCGTAGAGACGCTGGACGCCGTCCTGCGCGTTTCCGGCTTCGAAGCGCCGAAGCCCCCCAACGTGGGCCGCGGCCTTGCCATCGCCGACCGCGGCACCGGCGGCGGCGAAGGCACGGCCGAGGTCACGCTCAAGCCCGATGGCACCGTCATCGTGGGCACGCCGATCTTCGACCAAGGGACCGGCACCTACACGACTCTGGCGCAGATCGCCGCCGAGGAGCTCGGCGTCGAAATCGACAAGGTGAGCGTGGACGTCTGGGATTCGGACGCTGTGCCCTTCGATTCCGGCGTCGCCGGCAGCCGAGCCTCCCGCGTGAACACGGCCGCGGCCCATGAGGCCGTTCAAGCGGCGCTCACCCGCCTGCTCGCGCTCGCCTGCGAGCGCTACGGCTGCGCGCCAGAAGCGCTCTCATTCTCGCGAGGCCAGATTCGCCGCACCGACATCGAGGAATCGGTTCCCTGGTGGCAATTCCTGGCCGAGATCGGCGAGACCGTCAGCGGCCGCGCCCATGTCCAGGAGGGAGGCCCGGGGCAACCGCGCATCTCATCCTTCTACGCCCAGGTCGCCGAGGTTTCCGTCGACCCGGAGACGGGCGAGGTCAAGCTGCTCAAGCTCACCGCCGCCAACGACGTCGGCACGGTCATCAACCCCATCGGCCATCAGGGTCAGATAAATGGTGCAGTGATCCAGGGGGTGGGCTACGCCCTCATGGAGGAAGTGCGCGTCGAGGACGGGCGGGCAACGACGCTGTCCTTCGGCGACTACAAAATCCCAAACATCCGCGACATCCCGGCGCTCGAGACCGTGCTCTTGCAGTCCGAAGCCGGCTACGGCCCCTTCAACGTCCGCGGCATCGGCGAGGGTCCGCACATCCCCGTGGCCGCCGCCGTCG
>DATMBD010000062.1:0-2299 GCA_035559355.1 Dehalococcoidia bacterium | reverse complement strand
CTGGTATCATGACGTGACATCCCGCGGGCAACGGCCATGATCGACAGTTCCGTCCTGGTTCTGAACCAGAATTACGAGCCGCTGAACGTATGCAACGCGCGCCGGGCGTTCGTGCTCCTGGACCGCGGTAAGGCCGAGGTGCTGGAGCACGGCGAGGGCTACATCCGCACGCCCTCGGAGACGTACCGGCTGCCGTCGGTCATCCGCCTGGCGTACCTCATCAAGCGCCCGTTCCCGCAGATGCGGCTCTCCCGCCGCGAGGTGTTCAACCGCGATAACTACACGTGCCAGTACTGCGGCAAGCAGACGAAGGACCTGACGCTCGACCACGTGATCCCGCGCCATCGCGGCGGAACCCACACGTGGGAGAACCTGGTCTCGGCCTGCAAGAGCTGCAACCATAAGAAGGCCGGCCGTACGCCGCAGGAGGCGAAGATGAAGCTCCTGCGCGAGCCCTTCCGTCCGAAGGTCGGCCGCTACTACGTCGTCTTCCCCTACCTGGAGTCACAGGAGGGCTGGCGCAAGTTCGTGCCGGGCTGGACGCCACGGTTCGACGGCTACTCCTGATCGCCTGCGTTCACGTCTGACACGTCCGGCAGAAGCTGGTCACCCGCTGATTCGGGCTCACCTCACTGATGCGGGTCCCGCACACGGGGCACGGCTCGCCGCCCCTGCGATGCACCTTCAGGTGGTCGCGCCACTCCGAGTAGTCGAGCTCGTCCTGCATGAGCCCGGCGAGGATCGGGATCGCCCAGTCGAACACCTCGCGCATCGCCCGGTAGAGACGCCGGAGGTCGTCGTCCGTCAGATCGCGGCGCTTGCGGAACGGGTGAATGCGGGCCCGGAACAGGATTTCGTCGGCGTAGGCGTTCCCGATGCCGGCGACGATCCTGTGGTTGGTCAGCAGGTTCTTGATCTGCCCCGTCCCCCGCTTGAGCCGAGCCACGAATTCGTCTTCGGAGACTTCGAGCGCGTCGGGGCCCATCTCCGCGAACTGGGGGACGGAGAGCAGCTCTCCGGCGGGCACGAGGTAGATCTTCCCCATCAGCCGCTCGTCGGCGTAACGCAGTTCGTGACCGTCCTCGAGGGCGAGCACGACACACGTTTTCGGGCGCTTGCGCAAAGACGGCGGGCCGTACTGGAAGCGGCCGGCCAGCATGGGATTGATGACGAGCAGGTGCCCGGACTCCAGCGAGAACAGCAGGAATTTGCCGCGACGGGTCACTTCTCCGAACCGGTTGCCTGTCAGGGTCGACTCGAACTCGGCCCTGGGCGAGCGAACGACGACGGGGATGAGGACGCGCGCCTCGTCGATGCGCATGCCGGGGATGCGGCGATTCAGGAACCCGCGGATGGCCTCGAGGTCGGGGATTTCGGGCATCGCGCCGAGCGTACCAGACAGCGCGGGCGGAGGTGAATCACCTCCGCCCGCGGCGTCACGGCGAGAGCGTGCGCGCTACTCCTCGAACTCTTCCTCTTCGTCGACATCGGCGCCCGCTTCGAACAGGCGCGCCGGCTTGGCGGCCTCCGGCTCCTCCCACTCCTCGACCTCTTCGACTTCTTCGACCAGCTCCTCTTCCTCCTCTTCCTCCTCGGGCTCGAAGCGAAGCAGCCCCTCCTTGATGTAGGGCCGCACGGCTTCGCCGGCCGCGGTGATGGGGAAGGAAGGCTTGCCGGCCTGGCTCGGGTGCTGGTAGGTCTCCTTGATGATGACCTTGACGGCGCCGTCGGAGACGCTGGCCACCGCAGCGGCGTACTGGTTGCCGCCCTTCATGAGCTTGAGCAGCCGTAGCCCGATCCGCGGCTCGACGATGCCGACGGGCTCGCCGTCGACCGTCTCCACCGCGAGCGCCGTCTCCCGGTCCACCAGGCGCACGGCGTCACCCGGACGCAGCCTGGCGGCGAGCTCCGGCGGCACGCCGCCGATGGTGGTCGTTCCGGTCTTCCCCGTCTCTTCGAGGAAGATCTGGGGGCTGACCTGCGGCGCCGCCTGAGGCGCCGGCGCAGCCGCGCCGGCCGCCGCCTTCAGCCGCTCGAGATTGCGGCGCGCGATCTGGTTGCCCGGCTCCAGAGAGAGGGCCTTCTCGTACGCCTCGATGGCCTCCCGGTTCCGCCCGAGCTCGCTCAGGGCTTTCCCCAGGCGGTTCCAGGCGTCGACGTCGTTCGGAAAGAGCTCGAGGATCGCGCGGTTGGCTTCGACGGCGTCCTGCCACCGGCCCTGCATGGCGAGCCGGATCGCCTCTTCGCTCCGCCGGCGGCGCAGCCCCGCATGAGCCTCAGTGGGTTGGAAGGTCATCGC
>DATMBD010000061.1:0-2653 GCA_035559355.1 Dehalococcoidia bacterium | reverse complement strand
AAGCTATTAAAGCGTTACATAGCTTCATGAAATGCATAACGTGACCGCGGCCTTGGGCGGCCGCGAGAAAACGAGGCCCCGGTCCGGGAAGCGAACGGCCAGAGAGGGAGGCGTCCAATGGAAACCAGCTATTGGTCCGGCGTTCTGAGCAGGCGGGCGGCACGGCGGAGGGTGTTGGCTGCGGCAGGCGCATCCACGGCTGCGGCCGTGCTCCTGGCCGCCTGCGGCGGCGGCGACGAGGGCGGCGGCGACAAGTCGAGCATCATCGTCCAGACCGAGGACACCAGCAAACAGGCGAAACGCGGCGGGACCCTGCGGGACCGGACGAACGCCGACTTCACGAGCATGGACGCCCAGCAGCCCATCGCTCCGCTCAACTATCCCGCGAAGCACGTCTATAGCACCCTCGTGCGGCAGAAAGCCGCTTATCTGCGGGAGCCGACCACCTTCGAGCTGGTCGGCGACTTCGCGGAGTCCTGGGAGATAGCCCCCGACGGCCTGACGATCACGATGAAGCTCCGCGGCAACGCCAAATGGCACAACAAGCCGCCCGTGGGCGGCAGGACGGCCGACTCCTCCGACGTGGTCTTCAGCTGGAACCGTTACGCTGCCAGCGCCCCCCTGCGCGGGCTAGCCGCGAATGCGGCCAACCCTCAGGCGCCGGTCCTGTCCTTGACGGCTACCGACGCTCGCACGATTTCGATCAAGCTCAAGGAACCGCTGGTCTACGCGCTGGAGCTGTTCGCGTCCTTTGGGAGTTTCACGGGCAACATTGTGATCATGCCGAAGGAGGCGGAGAACCCTCAGGCCCTGGACCTTCGCCGGGACATGATCGGCACGGGCCCTTACATGTTGACCGACTACCAGCCTTCGATAGGCTTCACGTTGAAGCGCAACCCGGAGTACTGGGACCAGAACGCCAACTTCATCGAGCAGATAAACTATCCCATCGTCATCGAGGCGGCTCAGTTCCTGTCCCAGATCAAGGCCGGCAACATCCTCCATTCGTCCGATCAGTTGCGGGGCGAGGACCTGTTCACGATCAAGAATGACGAGCCGCGGCTGCAAGTCTACGCGCTCGACCTGCAGACGGCATCTTCGGTGATGACCTTCGGTTGGCTGCCGGAGGGAAAGTCGCCCTTCCTGGACGAACGCGTCCGCCAGGCATGGTCGATGTCGCTCGACCGCGACGCTTGGGTGGACGCGATGTTCAACGCCGCCCAGCTGGAGTCGGGCGGCATCCCAGTGGAGACGCGCTGGAACTCCGCCCTGCCGGCGGACTTCGGGCCGGCCGCGGGCTGGCTTGATCCGAAAGGCAAGGACTTCGGCCCCAACGCCAAGTACTACCAGCACGACGTAGCCGAGGCAAAGAAGCTGCTCGCGGCCGCCGGCTACCCCAATGGCTTGGACGTGAAGTCCAACCGCATTACCACCAACGTGATCGCCGATCTCGCCCGCCACTCGGAGGCGGTCGAGGGTATGGCGCGAGACGCCGGTTTCCGGATCACTGTCCGCGACGTCGACTACGCTACCGAGTACATTCCCCAGATCCGCGACGCCAACGGCCAGTACGAGGGCGTCGGCTTCCATACCGTTACCGGCACGACACCCTGGCGCATGAGCCCCGTGAGCGCGCTCGCGGCCGAGTACTGGTCCAAGGCGGGCGCGACCTTTAAGGGCTTCTCGACCAGCGGCAAGAACGACAAGTCCGGCGACCCGGCGGTCGATTCGATGATCGAGAAGGCGAGGCTGGAGCGCGATCCGGAAAAGCGCAAGTCGCTGGTGCAGGACCTCCAACGCGACCTGGCGAAGAAGCTCTACGGCCTCATCAACCCGGGCACCGCCAACAAGTTCGCGGTCGCGTGGCCGTCGCTGCGCAACTATCAGGTCTATCGCCACGTTGGCCAGTCTGCCTGGACGCACTACAGCGTCTGGCTCGACGAGACGAAGCCGCCGTTCACGAACGCCTGAGTCGCGACAGCGATCGGGAGTAAAATGAAGCTCACTGCGGGCCCCTCGGGCCCGCAGTGAGTGTTTTCGCTGCTTCGCAGCTATAGCCAGCATCGCCGAAGCCTGGACGGGAGTGATTCGTTGTCGGGACAAGAAATGCTGAACGTCGCCGTTTGCGCGCCGCTCATGGGACGCGATCTGACGCCGCTGCGCGAGTTCGAGCCTCGCGCGCGCATCCTGGACGGAAACGATGCCTTCGAAGCCCTCAACCGGGCCAGGGCTGCCGGAGACGCCGCCGCGGAAGCGCAGGCCCTGGCCCTCCTTGACCCGATCCTCCGCGAAGCGGACGTGGTCTGTATGTCCTTCCCCATGCTCCGAGACGTCGCGGCAAGGGCGCCGCGCCTGCGCTGGTTGCACCACACGCAGGCCGGGGTCTCCAACCTCGTCTCCACCGACGTCTGGAGCGCCGAGCACGTCCTCCTCACGAGCGGGCGGGGCCACGTGCGCCCCACGGCCATGGCCGAATACGTCATCGCCGGGGCGCTTGCCTTCGCTCGGGGCGTCCACGATGGCTACCTCGACAAGGCAAAGGGCGCCCTTGATCGGTCGCACTACGCGCAGATGCGCGTCGAAGGCGCGACGATGGGCGTCATCGGCCTCGGAGGCATCGGCAAGGAGGTAGCGCGCCTGGCGCGGGCGCTGG
>DATMBD010000060.1:0-2080 GCA_035559355.1 Dehalococcoidia bacterium | reverse complement strand
CGGAAGGCGCAACCTTACCGTGATAGCATCTGTGAGCACCTGTCCTCCTCTCGTAGCTTGTTCGTTAGCTCGCTACAAGAATGACAGGTGTTTTTGCTAACTCAACTTATCTGTATCCACACTTAAGGTTGTAGAACCGCGTTGCTTTCGCCCTTTCGCGTAAGGCTCCGCCTGTTACACTAGGCGCAGCAAGAAGGCAGGACCAACGATGCTAGAGCAGTCCACCCGCCAGGAAATCGTTCACCGCAACGCGCCCGTCCGCCACTCCGCCCCCCTGATCGTGCACACGGAAACGCTGGAGATCGAAACTACGACGGCTCCCGGGTTTCACGACATCACGGAAGAGGTGAACGCCGTCGTCGCGGAAGCCGGCGTTCGCTTCGGTCAGGTCACGGTCTTTTCCTGCCACACGACGGCCGCGGTGCGGATCAACGAAAACGAGCCCCTGCTCCTGCGGGACATGGCGCGCACGCTGCGCCAGATTGCCCCCTCAAATGCGTATTACGAGCACAACGATTTCGGCCGGCGAGTGGTCAACATGAACCCTGACGAGTGCGCCAACGGCCACGCCCACTGCCAGCACCTGTTCCTCTCGACCAGCGAAACGATCCCGATCATCGACGGCAGGCCCGTGCTCGGCACCTACCAGCGCGTCTTTTTCATCGAACTGGACCACCCGCGCGTTCGCCAGGTGCTGGTCAGCGTCGTCGGCTGTTGAGGCTGCCCTGCTCCTAGAACCGCCATCGCGTCGCCGTCCGCGCCAAGTCGCTTTCCGTCATCCCGAAGCATGTCTCCGGCTCCAGCCTGAATAGCGGGCCGCCGTTGCCTCCGCTGTCGTAGACGCCGCCGTTTCGGACTCGCAGCGGCCAATCGTACTTGCGGCTGTACGCGTCGGCCGCCCGCTCGA
Source organism: Dehalococcoidia bacterium (assembly GCA_035559355.1). Lineage (GTDB taxonomy): Bacteria > Chloroflexota > Dehalococcoidia > DSTF01 > WHTK01 > WHTK01. The sequence continues at coordinate 1,173 of DATMBD010000060.1, read as the reverse complement.
GCGTCGCCGCGTCTTCAACCGGCCTGGCCGTCCCTTCCACAACGATGGGTTCGAGACCGTTCTCGACGCTGAGGGCGCAACGCGGATCCGACCGCAGGTTCTTTGCCTTGCGCGAGGAAGCGGCAGTGCTGAAGAAGAAGCTGCCGTCCAACCAGACGCCCCACACAGGCATCAGGTGCGGCCTTCCATCGGGGCGGACGGTCGCCAGCCAGTAATTGCGATTCCGGCGCAGCCGATCTTCCGCCCAGCGCCACGGCAGCAGGCCTTCCGCCTCGCGGCTGACGCCGTATTCGCGCATGTAAGGCCGTTCCGCCTTCGGCGCCCTCGGTTCTTGCGGCTGCCTCATCGATGAGCCTCCTGAGCTAGACCGGTCCCGCGGCGGCTGCCTACACTCGCGGTCGTGAACCTCTCCAACGTGGCCACCGAGGACAATCCCGCCCTTCGGCAGCTCATCCTTGACCGAATTCGCAGCAGCGGGCCGATTCCCTTTTCGGAATTCCTCGAACTCGCACTCTACCACCCGCGTTACGGCTACTACTTCGCCTGCGACCCCAGCCTCGATTATCGGTCAAGCCCGAACGTTCACCCTGTGTTCGGCGCCGCCCTCGCGCGTCAGCTCGCGGCCTACTGGCAGCAGCTCGGCAGGCCTGCGACATTTGAGGTCTTCGAGGCGGGGGCGGGCTCTTGCCGGCTGGCCGCCGACATCCTGGGCTACCTCTCCCAGGCAGAGCCGGAGTTCTACGCTACCATCCGTTATGTCGTGCAGGACGTCACCCTGACGCCGGACTCAGCTCCTGCCCGTCTCGACGCCGCCGGCGTTCCCGAGGCCAAGGTGGACGTCGCCGCCGCCCTGCCGGAAACGCCGTCCATCTTCGGCTGCATCCTCAGCAACGAGCTCCTTGACGCGCTGCCTTTCCGGCGCGTGCGCAAACGCGGCGGCGTGCTTTACGAGCTCCTTGTGGGCGAGGAAAACGGCCGCTTCGTGGACGTGGAGGCGGAACCGCGGCCCGAGATCCGCGCCTATTTCGAGGCGCTGGGTCTCGAGCCGGCAGAGGGCTGCGACGCCGAGGTCAACCTGGTGGCGCCCGCATGGATGACGCGGGCAGCCCGGGCCCTGCGCCGGGGCTTCCTTCTGACATTCGATTACGGATACGAAGCGCAGGAGCTGTTCGC
>DATMBD010000059.1:0-5389 GCA_035559355.1 Dehalococcoidia bacterium | reverse complement strand
GACAGCGAACTTGTCCGTCTCCCTCTCCGGCGATGGCGTCAGGTTCGCGAGCCTGGGCACGAGCGGCACACCCGCCTCCTGCGGCTGCCCTGGCGACCGCAGCTGATTATCGATGACGATGTCGACGATGCGCCCGTCGAGGATGCTGAACCGCCAGGGGTTTGCTTCGCCGCCGGGCTCCTCTACGACGAGGACGACATCGTATTCGCGTTCGCCGCCGTAGACGGCCGCCCGCGGCAGCGGCGGCGGGTTGGCCTGCTGCCAGGCGTAAGGCTCCCGCGGGTCCTTGACCACGGCGTGCAGGCGACGGCCGGCGGCAGCAAGGCGCGCGGTCCATTCCGCCGCCTCCACCATGCGTGGGTTGAAGAGGCCGACGGGCCCGCCGACGACGGCGCCTTCGCGCGCAGCGACGCCTGCGAAGCGGGAGCCGAGCGCGGCTGCGTCGGCGGTCAGAAGTTCCTCGATGATGCCGTCGACGGTCTCGTCGCCCGTACGTCGCTGCGCGGACGGTCGCTCCTTGCCGCCATCCCGCGTCCCGACGATGACGCCGAGCGTGACCGCCGCCAGAACGAGGAGCAGGACGCCGCCCGATGCCGCGGCGATGAGCTTTGCGGTCATGGCCGGCAGGCGCCGATCGTGGAGGTCATGGACCCAAGGATGGCACGGAGGGTCCGGTGACGGCCATTACGCCGCCCTTACAAGAGCCTGACAGACGGACCGTCGCCGCCGGTTCGACGTGCCGCCCGGCCCCGGCCGGGGACGAGCTAAACCTTGGGGCTGATGCGATAGCTGCAGCGCTCGCCGCCGCTGAGGAGGTGCTCCTCCCGGACGACCGTGGCGTCCGGCCCAAGCGCGTCCTGGAACAACTCCAGCTCCGTGACACAGAAGCGCTGGCAGGCTTCAGCGGCGTCGCAAATCGGACAGTGGTGCTCGACGAGGACGAGGGAGCCCTCTTCTCCCTCATCGACTTCGGCCATGTAGCCTTCACGGGTGCGCTGGTCAGCCAGCGCCTGAACGCGCTCGCGGAGGGGCGCCTGCTGCGGGATCGCCCTTCGCAGCGTCGCCAATTGGCGGCGGGTTCGCACTTCGATGACGCGCAGGAGGGCTTCTTCGCCCAAGGCCGTCCGGATACCGTCGATGAGGTCCAGCGTGAGCGCGTCGTGGCGGTCGGGGAAAAGGTCATTCGCCAGAGGCGTCAAATTCCACAGGACGCTGGGCCGGCCACGGCCCGTTGGACGCGCCGTCGATTGCTGCACGAGGCCCTGGCGCTCGAGGGCAAAAAGATGCTGCCGCGCCGCCACGTCGGTCACGCCGAGCGAAAGCGCGATCGAGCGCGTCGAGGACGGGCCGCTACGCTTGAGGTGGGCAATGACCTGACGTTTCGGGTCGGATGCTTCCAGGACGTTCACGCCATCGAAGGTAACACGGGCCGCAGAATTTTACAAATAGACGCATTGACTAATTGGTTATCGGACTGCAGTATCCTGGCCTTGCGATGATCGAGCCCGCCAGTTGGCAGGCCCGCGCGTTGCAGGCGCCGCCTGCGCTTCTCCTGGCCGGATCGCTTGCGCTTTGCGTCGCCTCCCCGGCTGCTTGGGGCGCCGGCCGCGAGCACGGCTTGCCGGGATTCCTGCCCACGGCCGTCGCGCTCCAGTACGGCGTCCCGGGAGTGATTGTCGGCGCCGCTTGCTTGGCCAGCGTCCGCGCCCGCATCAGCCGCCGTTTCGAGGTGGCGCCTTTCCATCTCCTGGCCGGCCTGCTCCTGCTCCTGGCGGGCCTCGCCGCCGTGGGTTTCATCCCGTTTCTGGACGAAGCGCGCTTCTACGCACCGCTCGCGGCCGAAGATGCAAACGCGAAGGTCGACGCGGGCGAGGCTATGGCCTCGACGCTGGTCGGGGCCGCGCTGGTCTTCCTGACGAACGCGGGCATCGCCTTCATCTACTCCCGTGGCATCACGCCCTCCCGGCCCAGCCGTTGGGACAAGCGTCCAGGCGAACCGGACGCAATGGGTGAAATCCTGCGCCATGGGCTGGAAGGGCGCTGATTGGACCGGGCATCGATCGCCAGCCCGCGCGCCCGCGACCTTTACTGGCGCTTCATGCTCCACCACGAGGTCAACCGCGAGTTCTACCGTCGGGTCCCGGCGGAGCAGTTCGACTTCAGGATGGTGGACACGAAGACCCGGCGATCGGACTCGCCTCGGGAGAGCCTCCTGCATCAGCTCTTCGTCATGCGCAACTACGTCTACGCGGTGACCGCCGGCATCCTGCAGTGGGGGCAGGAGCGGGCGCAGCTGTTGATGCCGCCGGCGCTAGGCCGCTATGGCAAGCGGCGGCTCCTCGAGGAGCTGGACCGGACCGAGTCGCAGCTCGTGGAGCTCCTCAGCCGGCCCGACATCGAAGGCCTGACGGTGCGCGTACCCTGGCAGCGCGAGCCGCTGCCCGCGCTCGACCTCCTGGACGGACTCGCCGACCACGAGGTGCTGCACACCGGCTGGAACCTGGCGCTGATGGACCACCTGGGCATGGAGCGCTTCCCGGCCCTGCGCCGCGTCTGGGGCTGAACGACGGGGCTTGGGACTGCGACGCAGGCAGCCCTCACATCCTGCCCGGCGGTTCCCTCTCCTCCGTCTATCCCGTACGATTTCGCCCAGTCAGGGAGTGCCAGGAGGTAAGGCGTGAACAAGGAAGACGCGAAGCGGGTCATGGCGGCGGCGGGAGCAAAGGCGGAGGAAATCGGCAAGCCGGTCTGCGTTGCCATCGTCGACATCGCCGGGGCGATGGTGCTGTTCGAGCGCTTCGGCAACACGGCGTCCTACACGGCCGCGATCGCGGAGGGCAAGGCCACAGGCAGCGCGTTCACGGGCAGGGCCTCGGCGCTCCTTGAGCAGATGGCCAAAGACGGCTCGCCCGTCTACGGCGCCATCGAGGAGCAGCTGGCGGGCCGGCGCTTCGTGCCGCGGCAGGGCGCGGTGCCCCTGGTTCAGAACGGCGTCGTGGTCGGGGGCATCGGCGTCTCCGGGGCTACGAGCGAAGAAGACGAGGAGATCGCCAAGGCGGGCGCCGCCGCGCTGGCCAGCGGCAGCTAGTCTCCGCAGCGCGAAAGATTTGCGAAAAGCGCTAATCGGCTCTAACCTTTAGTCAATTATGGCGCTCGAAACCGTCTCGGCGCCCGCGGAGCCGCCGCCCTTGCGGCCGCCTCTGAAGTGGGCGGGCGGCAAGCGCTGGCTCGTTCCGTACCTGCGCCCCTTGTGGGCCCGGCACAGCCACCGCCGCCTGGTGGAGCCGCTCTGCGGCGGCCTCGCCGTGGCCCTGGGCCTGCGGCCGAGGCGCGCGCTCCTCAACGACCTCAACCCACACAACGTCAACTTCTACCGCTGGCTCGCGCGCGGCCTGACCCTCGACCTCGAAATGCGCAACGATTCGCAGCTTTACTACCGCTATCGCCGCCGCTTCAACCAGCTCGTCACCCGAGGCGAAGCAGCCAGCCGCGAGGCGGCCCAGCTCTTCTACTACCTCAACCGGACCGGCTACAACGGCCTCTGTCGCTTCAACCGCCGCGGCGAGTTCAACGTCCCCTTCGGCCGGCACGCGACGATCAACTACGCCCGCGACCTCTCCGCATATGCGGATGCCATGGCCGGCTGGGAGTTCCGCGTCGGCGATTTCGAGGCGCTGGAGCTGCAGTCCGACGACTTCGTCTACGCGGACCCTCCCTACGACGTGGAGTTCACGCAGTACAGCAAGGAAAGCTTCGGCTGGGAGGAGCAGGTCCGCCTGGCGGAGTGGCTGGCGCGCCATCCAGGGCCTGTAGTCCTGTCCAACCAGGCGACGCCGAGGATCACGGACCTCTACCGCCGCCTGGGGTTTGAGCTCTCCTTCCTCCAGGCGCCGCGCATGATCAGCTGCAACGGCGACCGCACCAAAGCGACAGAGGTCATAGCGGTGAGGGGGCTTTAGCGTGGTCGCGCGGCGGGATACGACGACCGGCGCCGTCCTGGAAGCGATGGTGCTGCCGGCGCTCGAGCGCGGCGGCTACGAGTATTTCCGCCAGGTCGATATCGGCGAGCGCCTCGGCGGCGGCAAGCACGTCGTCGACCTCGTCGCGTACAACGCGGAAGGCAAGGGCTACCTGATCTCGCTGAAGTGGCAGCAGACGTCGGGCACCGCCGAACAGAAGGTGCCCTTCGAAGCAATGTGCCTGCTCAAGGCGGCCCTCTCCGACCCCGATCGTTACGCGAAGGCGTACCTCGTCCTCGGCGGCCCCGGCTGGACCCTGCGCGAGTTCTACACGGAAGGCGGTCTGCTGCCGTTCATGCGCGACGAGGGAATGCTCAACATCGTCACGCTGGAGGCGTTCGTCGCCAGGGCCAACCGCGGCGAGCTCTGACCGCGCGGCCGCAGCCTTCCCCGATAACTCACGCCCCGACGATATGCAGGATCGACCCCAGGTCCGTGTACTGGTCCGCGACGGCGCGCAGCTCCATGGCCGTGCTCGCCGCAAAGGCCACGACCTCGACGCGCACCCCCTTGCTCTCCACGAGCTCGCAGACGCGCCGGAAGTCGCCGTCTCCCGACAGCAAGACGACGATGTCGAGCCGGTCCGACATCGTCAGGATGTCCACGGCGAGCTCGATGTCGAAGTTGGCCTTCATGCTGCCATCGGCGAAGCGCTTCCAGGGCTTGGTCACGATCTTGTAGCCATGGTTGAGCACCGGCGCCACGAAGCGCTGTTGCTCGAAGCGCGTCATGGGGTCATCCGTCACGGGCGCGTAAGCAGTGGCCCTCACCAGCTGCCGGCCTTCGGTCAAGTAGTCCAGCAGCTTCCCGAAGTCGATGCGGGCGCCGGACTGCTCGGCGGCGTAGATCAGGTTCGGCACGTCCAGAAAGATGGCGACTTTGGGCAGCGTCAGCAGGTGCCCGGCGGCGCCCTGCGCGCCGCCAATCCCCTTCAGCGTGCGCTGTATCTCCCGCAGCGTCTGCGCTTGCTGCTGCGCGAACTCCTCGAAAAGGACGTTCTGGCGCGCGATCAAGGTTTCGACGGTGCCGCCGCGTCCATCCTGCCGGACCGGCGGGGCCTGGACTGCCTCCCGACGGGCCTTGTCGCCGACCGTCGCAGCGGCGGCGCCGTTAGCCGGCTGCGCAGCCTGCTGTTGACGCCTGCCCTCGCCGCGGCGGCGCCCCCGACCGCGAGAGCCCCGGCCGGTCTTCGCGGGGGCGCCCGCAGCTGCCCTTTCCGGCTCCTGCTCGGCCGGCTCGGACGGCGCTTCGGGCGCTGGGGCTTCCTCCGCCGCCGCACTGGACGCCTCTGCTGTTGCGGCCGTCCGCCGGCCCCGTCTGCGTCCGCGCGCCGGCGTCGCGGCCGCGACCGGCGCCTGCTCGGCGGGGTC
>DATMBD010000058.1:0-3953 GCA_035559355.1 Dehalococcoidia bacterium | reverse complement strand
CGCGGAAGCGGCCGGCGAGTTCACGCCGCTGGCGCGCGCGTTGGCGCTGCGCTTCTGGCCGGGACCTCTGACGCTTGTCGTCCGCCGCAAACCAGGGTTCGAGTCCGCGGCGCTGGCCGGTTCCGAAACTGTCGCCCTGCGACAGCCCGCCCACGCCATTGCCCAGGAAGTCCTGAATGCGTTCGGAGGGCCCTTGACCGGGACGAGCGCCAACCGCAGCGGCGGCCCCGACCCCGTCTCGGCGCAGGAGGTCATGCGCCAGATCGGCGACCGCATCGACCTCATAATCGACGGGGGCGAATGCCCCGTCGGCGTTTCGTCGACGATCGTCGACTGCACGGGGTCCGAGCCCGTAATCCTCCGCGAGGGGGCCGTTTCCAGGGAGCAGCTGGTCAGTGCCCTGGCCGGATAGCCCGTGCCCGGCGCGGCCGAATGGCCGGTTCGTCCCAGGGGAGACAAGCGCATGCGCATAGCCATCGGCTCTGACCACGCCGGATTCGGGTACAAGCGCATCCTCATCGAAATGCTCCGCGAGCTCGGTCACGAAGTGAAAGACTTCGGAACGTATTCCGAAGAGCCGGTCGACTATCCGGACTTCATCCGGCCTGTCGCCGAAGCCGTGGCGCGGGGGGAGTTCGAACGCGGCATCGTCCTCGGCGGCTCCGGTAACGGCGAGGCCATCGTCGCCAACAAGGTGCGCGGCATCCGTTGCGCCCTGTGCTGGGACGTCACCACCGCCCGGCTTGCGCGTCAGCACAACGACGCCAACATGCTCGCCCTCGGCCAGCGCGTGGTCGCCCTGGAGGAGGCGAAGGACCTCGTAAAAGTCTTCCTGACAACCGAGTTCGAGGGCGGCCGCCATATCCCGCGGATCGCTAAAATCGAGGCATCGTGACCCGCGCATCCGTGGCTTCCGACCTCGCCCTCATCTCTGAGTCGATAGGGCGGATCGCCGGGGGCATTGCGGCCACACACGCCTCCGTCCTTCGCCAGGGGCTGGCCGGCCGCAGCGCCACCGAGGCCGAATACGCGCCCGCGCTCTTCTGCCTCGGACTGGCCGAGACGCTTTCCGGGAGGCCGGATGCGGGCCTGGCCGGCGCGGAATGCCTTGCCCTGCTGGTTGAAATGGGCCGCATCTTTGTCAGCCTCGAAGGCGACCGCACTACTGGCGTAGCGGAGACTTGGGGCATGGCCAGGGCACTGAACGCGGGCGACGCGTTCTTCGGCCACGCCCAGGAACGTTTGATTAGCGGGACCGAGAGCCTGGCGCCCCAGCGCCGCCTGCGAGTCATGGCATCGCTCGACCGCGGCGCTCGCTCCTTCTGCGAAGCCTTGGGCGCCGGCGCGCGCTTGGAAGAGGCCGTCAAGGCGTTGTACCCTGCCGCCGCTGCCATCGCCGCCGATCTAGCCGGCACCGGCGACACCCAGTTGGAGCGCCTTGTCGAGTACGGCGAGAAGCTGGCGCGGGCACCGGAACGGCCGCTCGCCGAGGTGATCGCCGAAGCGGCGGCCGTCGTCCAGGCAGCCTGAAATCGACCCGCGCGGCGGCCCATGGGCTGCGTCAGGGACCAGGGGGAAAACGGTGGCAAAGAAGTCAGTCCGCGATATCGACGTTTCCGGCAAGCGCGTCCTGGTGCGCGTGGACTTCAACGTTCCCTTCGACCGCAACGGCTCGATCGCAGACGATAGCCGCATCCGCGGCGCGTTGCCCACCATCCGCTACCTCCAGGAGCATGGGGCTCGTACCATCCTCTGCTCCCATCTCGGCCGGCCCGACGGCAAGGTCGTCGAATCCCTGCGGCTGGCGCCGGTTGCTGAGCGCTTGTCTCACCTACTGCAGCAGCCGGTGCTCACCACCCGGGACTGCGTTGGGCCGGAGGTCGAATCCGCTGTCGCCTCCTTGGAGCCTGGGGCCATCCTTCTCCTCGAGAACCTGCGCTTCCACGCCGAGGAGGAAAAAAACGATCCGGCCTTCGCGCGGGCGCTAGCGTCCCTCGCCGACGTCTATGTCAACGACGCTTTCGGCACGGCCCACCGCGCCCACGCCTCCACGGCGGGCGTGGCGGCCTACCTGCCCGCCGTCGCGGGCTTCTTGATGCTCAAGGAAATCGAGGAGCTGGGCAACGTCCTCACGAATCCAGAACGGCCCATGTCCGCCATTCTCGGCGGCGCCAAAATCAGCTCGAAGCTGGGCGTCCTCGAGAACCTCTTGCCACGCGTCGACTGCCTGCTGCTGGGCGGCGGCATGGCCAACACCTTCCTCAAGGCCCGCGGCATGAACGTCGGCGATTCTCTCGTCGAAGACGACATGGTGGAAACGGCACGCCGGATCATGCGCGATGCGGACAGCCGCGGCGTTCCCTTGCTTCTGCCGACGGACGTTGTCGTCGCCGACGAGTTCGCGGCCAACGCCAACAAGCAAACTGTGCCGGTGAGCGGCGTGCCCGCCGGCTGGCGGATCATGGACGTGGGGCCGGACACGCTCAGCACCTATCGGGACGCGCTCGACGACTGCAAGACGATCTTCTGGAACGGTCCCCTGGGCGTGGCCGAGTTTCCCGCCTTCGCGGAGGGCTCGCTCGCCTTGGCGCTTGCCCTCGCGGACCTCGGCGCCCGCGTCGTCATCGGCGGCGGCGAGACGTCGGCCCTCGTCGAGCAGGCAGGCCTTCACGATCGCTTCACGCACGTGTCTACGGGCGGCGGCGCTTCCCTCGAGTTCATCGAGGGCAAGACCCTGCCAGGAGTGGCAGCCCTGCTCGACAAGTAGCTGCGCCACACTTCGGCTCCGTATCCGAGGCGATTCGTCGCCGAGCGCCGCCATTGGAGAGCGCCGTCACGTGACCTTGTCCGCCCCTGGGGCTCGGCAGCCTCGGAGGATTGTGGTGCGTCTGCGAGACCCTAAGCTGAACGTCGCGCAACCCGCCCTGGAGCGCTGGCGTGGCTGCGATTAGAATCGTGCCATGGACATCGAACTGCTGCGTCAGCTGGCAGCCCCCAACGACACGAAGATCGTCCTCTGCGTCATCGATGGCCTCGGCGGGCTGCCGGACCCGGTTATCCGGCGCAGCGAACTCGAGAACGCCGACATACCGAACCTGGATCACCTGGCCGCCGATTCCGTCTGCGGCCTGACCATCCCGGTAGCCTACGGCGTCACGCCGGGAAGCGGCCCCGGGCATCTGGCGCTCTTCGGCTACGACCCCTTGAAGTACGAGGTGGGCCGCGGCGTCCTCGAAGCCCTCGGCATCGACTTCGACCTCCAGCCAACGGACGTTGCCGCGCGCGGGAACTTCTGCACACTGGACGGCGAAGGCCGCATCGTCGATCGCCGCGCCGGGCGCGTCGCCACGGAGGTCAACGTCGCCATCTGCGAGCGGCTGCGCCAAATCCAGCTTCCAGGCGTGCAGGTCTTCGTGGAGCCGGTGCGTGAGCACCGCTTCGTCCTGGTGCTTCGGGGCGAGGGCCTGGACGACCGCTTGGCCCAGACCGACCCGGAGCGGGAAGGCGTCCCGCCGCTGCCCGTACGCGCCACGGCCACGCAAGCCCAGGCCACGGCCGACCTGGCAAACGAGTTCGTCAGGCGGGCACGCGAGCTCATCGCCGATGAGCCCCAGGCAAACGGCCTCCTGCTACGCGGCTTTGCCAAATACCCGCAGATTCCGCCCCTGCCCGAAGTCACCGGCATGCGCGCCGGCGCATTCGCCGTCTACCCCATGTATCGCGGCCTCGCCAAGCTCGTCGGCATGGACGTCGCCCCAGGCGGCGGCACGCCGAAGTCGCAGCTGGACGCGCTCCGGAGTCGCTGGAACGACTTCGACTTCTTCTTCTACCACTACAAGAAGGCCGACACGGCGGGCGAAGACGGCAACTTCCGCGCCAAGGTCGAAGCTCTGGAGGAATTCGACGCCTTGGTGCCCCACATTCGAGGGCTCGGCGCTGACGTCCTCATGGTG
>DATMBD010000057.1:0-4326 GCA_035559355.1 Dehalococcoidia bacterium | reverse complement strand
GACATTGGGGCCTGTCTACGCCCTGGTCAACGACGCGGGAATCCGCGTGTTGGGCGCGGTGACCGAAATCAGCGAGGAAGAGTGGGACCGGGTTATCGCCGTGGACTTGAAGGGGGTGTTCCTGTTTTCCCGCGCCAGTATTCCTCTCATGGCCAGGAACGGCGGCGTTATCATCAATATCTCCTCCTCCGCCGCCTATGGACGGGAGAACCGGGCGGCATATGCCGCCGCCAAGGCCGGCGTTATCGGCCTTAGCAAAGCCATGGCACTGGACCACCGTCAGCAAGGAATACGGGTCAACTGCGTTGTTCCGGGTTTCACCCTCACCGGTATGACCGGGGACTACCCGCAAGAGCAACTGCGAGAGATGGCCGCCCGAAGCGTCTCCGGGCGGATCGCCCTGCCGGAGGACGTAGCCCAGGCGGTCGTGTTCCTCTGCTCCCAGGCGGCGGAGACCATCACCGGCGCCGTCCTGGAGATGTGAATGGTCGGGGCGGCCGGATTTGAACCGGCGACCTCTTGAACCCCATTCAAGTGCGCTACCGGGCTGCGCTACGCCCCGACCTTTTCGTATCTGAGAGACGCCCCTTGAGCGCTCTCCGCAGGCCGGAAGACCTCTTAAACCCCAAGAGAGGCTCTTCCCGTGCCTGAGGGAATTGTGGCGGAGTTCGCTCTGGGTTGTCAATGGGTTCCAGGCGGCCCGGCGCAGTCGCAGTCTGCTGACAGGAAGGCGGTTTCGACACGCAGCAACGCGAACATCGACACTAGGGAATCGGGCCGCCGACCTGGCTCCAGGATCGTCCTACCGCCACAGAGCGGGGCGAGCACTACCGCCGGCCAACGGCGCGTCTTGTGGAGCCGTCCTCTCGGTCGCTCTCCCACGGAAGCGTTGCCGCAGGAAACGACAGTGGGCGTCGCTGCATCGCAAGCTGCACGAACTTCTCCGCGACGAGAACGAGGGCTTTCTTCTTAACCTTTCGCGAGCAGTGTTCGCGCGACCGCCCTAGCGCCCTGCTCGCCCTCGTGACGGTCGCGCCGGACTGATAGAGGGCGAGGAACTCTCGGACCTCGCGCAGGCCCCTTTCCTTGTCCAGCTCAGAAAGCACGGCCTGCACCGTCGCGTCGAGCAGGTCACGCAGCGCGACCGCCCGCGGATGAATGGAAGACGCATAACGTGATCGCGCGAGAGCCTCGACACGAGCAAGGCGAGTCAAAGGGTTCCGGTTCAGCTCGATCCGGTCGTCGAGGTGACGCAGTGCGTGGTCAACCCTGACCAGCAGCTCGTCGAAACTGGGAGGCCCCGGCTTCGGGTTTGCCTCGGCTTCGCGAATCCTCATCTGGCTGTTCCGGCGGCGACCTTCTTCAACCCTGGCCGCTCGTCGGCGCCGCCTTCAGAGTTGCGGCATCGGGGAGCAGCCAGTGCGTGCGCTCACGGCCACTAGCCGCCAGCCAGACGCGGCTCCACGGACCCAAGCGTTGGACGAGGCTATCTATGCTGGTGAAAGCCCTGCCGGTCGGGGCCTTCGCCTCCTCTAGGACGGCTTGAAGACTCCGGCCGATCACCCTCTCACGTAAGGGCGACGCGGTTACGATCAAGACCGTTGGGAGTCCCGCTTCGTCGCAGCCGCTCAGTCGAAGCCTCGCGAGATAGCCCCCATACGCGCGAAACTTTTCGATCATGTCCGGCCAGCTCACCGTGCCCCGGTCCCACTCCAGGTAGAAGCGCCATAGCCGGCCATTCCAGTAGACATCCCCCGCCCCGTCGGGACGCAGCCAGTGCGTGACCTCGCCGTATGTGAACTTCTGGGCCGCCTCGGAGGCGCTCAGCCAGCGGATGAGTCGTGGGCCGTTCTTGGCCCCGTCCGCAATCAGCCTGACGAAGAAGCGGTTGACGCCTACCGTGTGGTCGAGCTGGCGCTGTAGGGTCTCCAGCCTGCCACCGCCCTGCTTCTTCGGCATAGAGGCGGCCACAATCCCGTAGCGGGCGTAACGACGGGGCGGCACCCCGTCCCGCGCGGCCAGCAGCTTGAGGCCGACGTCCGTCAGGTAGTAGCGCCGAGGGGGTGCAGCCTCGTTCTCCAGGGCCTTGTCGGTCGACTGGACCAGGCCGCGGCGAGCCAGGTTGTCCAGCACCCGCGCGGCTAACTGCCCCGAGATGCGCAGGATCACAGCCAGCTCGTCGGCTGATAGGAGGGGATGGTGGCCGAGCCACTCCAACGCCCGCTTCTCGGTCGGGCTCGTTACCAGCGAGAGAGCGGCAAGTCGTTCCAGACTGCTGCGCGCTCGTGCTGTCTCCCCAGGGGATTCGACGAGCTGTCCGGCCCATGTCCGCAGCGCTGGGCCGCTCGCCGACACGGTGTCCAGTTGCTCCGTGGCGTTCTCTGCCCTGATGGTTCCGGCCTGGGGCGGGAAGGCCAGCCGCCAGGCCAGGCGCTCGCAGAGGTGCGCTCGCACTGTCCCGTCGGGGCGACGCCAGACGGATCCCAGGGGTCCCCCGATCAGAGCGCACAGGACGTCGGTGAGAAACACCGGTAGGCGGGGCGCCTGTCTGCGGTCCGAGGAGGCGAGCACGGCCCGGGCCCACTGCTCGGCCTCGGCCTCCCGGGGGCAGACGACCAGGATGGGCGGGATGTCGTCGCGGCCCCAGGGATGGTCGCCTTCCCGGAAGGCGCACCAGGCACCCACCCGTCTGCGCCGGTGGAAGGGCGGCGCGCCGGCCCGGTCCCAGACCAAGAAGAAGGGCGCGCGCCACGGCCCCCAACGCAGGCAACCGTAGCCTTCGACCTCCGGCGGCCACCAGGCCTGAGCGGACCGCCGCAACGGCAGCGACCGGATGTCCTCAAGTTCCACTTCCTCGTCTTCCCGCACGGCAGCGACAAGTTCCGCCGCGAACCGGTTGAAGCCAACCGTTGTCTCCAGCCTGGTGAGGCGCTCCAGGATTTCCTTCGTCCCCACGGAGAACGTCAGTTGAAGTTCCTGCTCGCTCAGGCCGAAGTGTTCAGCCAATCTCGGCACGCATCCATCCGTCAGGACGTTCAGGCGCTCTTCGTCCAGCTCGGGCGACGAGGCTCTGACCCACTCCGCCCAACCGAGTTTCTCCAACTCCGCGAGAACCCGGGCGACCTGAGGCTTCCTGATCCCCAGGAGGAGGGACAGTTCCTCGGCCCCCAGGAAGGGGAGGCGGACCAGCCAACCGACGGCTTCTGGCTGTAGCTGCGAGTCCCTGGTCGGCATGTCCCTCACCTCTGGTCGCGGTTCTCGCTGCGCGCTTTGGTCTTCGGGTTTTGCTTCGCCGTGGGCTGCGTGTCGTCAGTTATTCCCTGGTCGCCCTGCTGGGCACTCCGCACCGTCGCCGAAGAGTGGCCGGACGGCGTGACATTCACGCCGCGCCTGACGAGTGCGTCCTCGATCTCCTTCGCGACCTGTTCCCTGGGCCGCCCGAAGCGCTCGGCTGACCGCCGCATGGTGGCGACCAACCGGCCCCGGTCTACCGGCGGTGGCGGCTCCAGGCGCAGGGAGAACGTGGGCAGCCGCCGACCGTCCGCCCACCAGCGGGCGTAGCACTCGAAGTCGTCTAAGGCCGTCAGGTCGTCCACCTCGAGGCCGCCGTTCAGTTCCGGCGCCAGGTAGCGGGCGTCCTGGGCGCTGACCTGGAAGACGGTCAGACCGTCGATGTTGGAGAACACCGTCGGGCGCAGGGCGTCGTCGATCGCATCGAGCTTGGCCAGGGACTGGGCGACCAGGACGAAGCTGGCGCCGTACTTGCCGAGCTCGCTCAGCATGCGGGGGTAGTCGGCGGCGCCGAGCGTGCTGGACTCGTCGACCAGGGTCACCAGGCGGTTCCGCTGCGCCGGCGGCAGGGCCACCTGCTCCTCCACCACCAGTCCCAATAGGTTGAGGACGGTCGCCCCGACGAGAGCCGCCCCCCCTTCGCCGAGGAGGCCGACAGCGGAATTCACGACCAGTACGCCGCCCCCCTGCAGCATCGAGCGCGGGTCGAAGGTGGAGCACGATTGGCCCACGACCAGGCGGGAGGCCTCTGTGACCAGGAAGTGCCCCACCTTGGTGGTCACCGGGTTGGCTGTCTGCTGCTGCATCGAGCGGCCGAGGCGGTCGTAGTTGTCGCGCCACCAGGCCCACAGGGTGCGGTCCGGCACCTGCTTCAAAACCTCCTCCCGGAAGTCGGCGCTGCTCAACGTGGGCACCACGTCCAGGAGCGTGTACTGTTCCTCGCGGGGGCGGGCCTGGTTGGCCTCGTGGAGGCACAGAAGGGCCGCCCGCAGGGCCCCCTCCATACGCGGCCCCCAGTTGTCGGGCCAGAGGCGG
>DATMBD010000056.1:0-6863 GCA_035559355.1 Dehalococcoidia bacterium | reverse complement strand
TCTCGTCCTGCAGGGGCTCGACGCCCTCAGCGCGGCAGTAAGCCAGCGTTTCATTCCGCGTCAGGCAGAGGAGCGGCCGCACGACGACGAGGCTCTGGCCGCCGGGAAAGGGCCACGGTGCCCGCGGGCGCATGGCGGCAATGCCGGGCAGGCCGGCGCCCCGAACCAGGTTGAGGAGGACCGTCTCTGCCTGATCGCCGGCAGTGTGTCCAGTGGCGACGGCGCTCAGGTCCAACTCGATGGCGGTGCTCGCCAGGAAGGCGTACCGCTCGCGCCGGGCTGCGTCTTCGATCGACAGGCCCTCGCGCCTTGCGCGGCCGCGGACGTCGCCGCTGCCCGCGAAGAGCGGCAGGCCTCGGTCGTCGCAGAGGCGCCGGACGAAGTCTCGTTCCTGCCTCGCAGCTTCCTCGCCCCGCAGGCCGTGGTCGAAGTGAGCAACGAAGAGGCGTAGGCGCAGGGCTCCAGCCAGCCGAGCCAAGATCAGCAGCAGGGCCGTCGAGTCCGGCCCGCCGGAGACGGCCAGGAGGAGGCAGCCGTCATCCGGAAGCAGGCCGCGGTCCACCATGTAGCGCCGCACTTTCCCCTGGATGCGCTTCCTGACTGCGAACTGGCCCCCGACGGCGGTCACGATGAGTCCAGTGTAGCGACCGGCGAGAGGGCTTCGGCCATCCGAACGGCCGGACTACGTGCCGCCGCTCGCGCTTACCGGCTTCCGCCGAAGAGACGTTGCCACCAAGTGGCGTCCTCAGGCCCGTCCTGCGGCTCCGGCGTGGGCGCCTGGACGATGACGAGCTTTTCGCCCGGCTTGACCAGCCCGAAGACGCGGCGCGCCATGAATTCGACGTACTCGTCCGTGCGCAGGTAGTCGCGGATCTGCGTTAGCTGGTCCTGCTGGCGCTGGAGTTCTTCGACCTCCTGGGTGAGGCGCTCCTCGTCGTTCGCGAGGCGGTAGGAATGGAGATAGTTGGAGCCGGCAGTGACCAGCATGTAGAGGGTCACGAGCCCGATAGCTGCAAGCAGGAGGCGCCCCGGCGAAAACAAGCGGAGAATCCGCAAGCCGCACCCCTCAAGCCCGCCAATTGGGGAGTCTAACATAAGATCGCGCTCTTGACGAACCGCGGCCCGACAGGGCGAGGCTGCAGGCATCGAGACGCGACCGCGAGGCAGGGCCTAAAATCTAGGCGGCGATGGTCCACCAGGTGACATCCGGCGGCAAACGATGGCTCCTGAAGGCCGTCCGTGAGGCCTCGGGAGAGCTCTTCCACCAGTTCGCAGGCCTGGACGAAGCCGCGCTCTGCTGGCGGCCGGCGCCGTCCGAGTGGTGCATGAAGGAGATCGCCGCGCACCTCCGTGATGCCGAGTTGCTCTACCAGCGACAGATCGAGGCGATAGCCCACGGCGAAGGCGAACGCCTGCCTTACGAACCGGTCGACGTCCTACCCTCCGAGCGCGACTACCGCGAGGAACCGCTGAGGCGCTTTCTTTACGAGTACGAATCGGCGCGGGAGGAAACGATCTGGCTCCTGTACACACTGGACGAGGACGAATGGCGGCGCACCGGGCAACATCCCTATCGGGGCACGGTCTCCATCTTCGATATCGCCAGGGAACTGCACGAGCACGATCTCGAGCACCTGATCCAGGCCAGACGCCTGCGCGAGCAACTCCGGAGACCCTAAGACATAGCTGCGAAGCTAAGGCCCCTCGAATTCGCGGAGGCGCTGATACTCCTCGCCATTGTCGCCCCAGATGTGTTTGTTGAAGAGTTCCATCACCTTCTCCTGGGTTCCATCGGGAGCGCGGGCGAGGAAGACGTCCTCAATGCGCTTCTCCGATAGCCGGTAGCGCCCGAAATCAGAGGCGGTGTAGATGTCGCGGGCCGCGGCTGCGAACGCCTCAGCGCCGATCACGGCGCGGATATCGAGCAGGAAAACGTCGGCGGCCTCGTAAAGTCCGTCGCGGGCGAAGCGCCGCGGCAGAGTCAGTTCTGGAAAGCGGCCGGACTGCACTATTCGCTTCCGCGCCGCGTAGAAGCTATCGATATCGGCGGAGAAGCCGCGCCAGCCGGCGGGCGGGGCGCGGTCCAGCTCTTCGAGGGCGAGCGTTGCGTAGATGTCAGCCATGCCCTCGTTGAACCATGAGGGGCCCATCGACCAGTAGGAGTGGGCGAGCTCGTGGGCGAGGACGAAGGGTGAAAGGACGCAGCAGCGGGCAATGCGGACGAAGCCGCCGGGGTTGAAGTCGTTGATGGGATAGTTACCGTTGACCACCGTGAGCGCCGCTTCAGGGAACTGGACCCCCACCAGCCTCTCGAGCACGGGGAGCAGGGCCCGCAGGAGCGACATCTCGCGCTCCGCGTCCTGACCGGGCTCGTAGATGAGGAGCAGATCGATGGTCCGCGCTCCCAGCTTGACGCGGTCGTGGAGGAAGAGCTTGTCGCGCACGGACGCCTGATTGAGGCTCTCGAAGCCCCCACCGGTCTGGTCGGCGACGAAGCTGAGAGCGCGCTCGACGAACAGCGCCTCGGCATCGTCGAGGCCGTCCTCGTACCAGGCTTGGTCCTGAATGAAGGCGATCAGGTCGCCGCGAGTGGTCTCGAATCTCCGGAAGGCGCGGTCGACATCGCCGATGCCGGGCCGGGACTGAGGCCTGCCTGCCAGGAACGCATCCGAAGAAGCATCGAAGGGAGGCGGCTGGGCCGCCGATGAGCCATCGCCGTCGCGGCCGCCTCCACAAGCGGCGAGGATGAGCGGCAGCGCTACGGCCGCGGCCGCGAGCAAGCGAAAGCCGATTCGGGATGGCATCCGCATCCAGGATACGGGAAGGCGCGAGGCGTCGCGTCACGGGTTCCGGAGAGACTCTTCATCGGCGCGGCCAAGCCGCCATGCTAGGATGGGCTTGCATTGCAGCTCGAGCGCATCCGCAACTTCTCGATCATCGCCCACATCGACCACGGCAAGTCCACCCTCGCCGACCGCCTCCTGGAACGAACCGGAACCATCGGCCCGCGCGAGGCCGCCGCCCAGTTCCTCGACTCGATGGAGCTCGAGCGCGAGAAGGGCGTGACCATCAAGGCGAAGGCCGTGCGCATGACCTATCGGGCCAAGGACGGCCTCGACTACGAGCTCAACCTCATCGACACTCCCGGCCATGTCGACTTCGCCTACGAGGTCTCACGCGCCTTGGTGGCCTGCGAAGGCGCTCTCCTCGTCGTCGACGCCGCTCAGGGCGTGCAGGCCCAGACGCTGGCGAACCTCTACGCGGCCATGGAGAACGACCTCACGATCGTGCCCGTAATCAACAAGATCGACCTCCCCAACGCGGAGCCGGAGCGCGTGGCGGAGGAGCTGGAGCGCATCGTCGGCTTTGCGCGGGAGGAGATGATCTACGCCTCCGCCAAGGAGGGCATCGGTACGGAGGACGTGCTGGAGGCCGTCGTGCGCCGGGTTCCGCCCCCCAAGGGGGCGCCGGACGCGCCGCTGCGAGCCCTGATCTTCGACTCCAAGTACGACTCCTACAAGGGCGTCATCGCCTACGTCCGCGTAGTCGACGGGCGCATTCCGCCTGGCCAGCCGCTCCGTCTCATGTCCAACGACATTCGGATCGAGCCCGTGGAGCTGGGCGTGTTCTCGCCCGGCTTTCAGCCGGTGAACGGCCTCGACTGCGGCGAGGTCGGCTATGTGGCCACGGGCCTCAAGAGCGTGCGGGAGGCGCGCGTGGGCGACACGATTACGCTGGATGCCCGGCCAGCGACGGAGCCATTGCCTGGGTATCGGCCGGCGAAGTCGATGGTCTTCGCGGGCCTCTATCCGGCGCAGGCGAACGATTACAACGTCCTCCGGGACGCCCTCGAGAAGCTGCGGCTCAGCGACGCCGCCCTCACGTTCGAACCGGAGTCGAGCATCGCCCTCGGCTTCGGGTTTCGCTGCGGCTTCCTTGGGCTGTTCCACATGGAAATCGTCCAGGAGCGTCTCGAGCGGGAATACGGCCTGACCCTGATCTTCACGGCCCCCAGCGTCGAGTATCAGATCACGAAGACAGACGGGACGGAGATGGTGCTCGATAATCCGGCCGACCTGCCGCCCCCGAACGAGATCGCAGAGATCCGCGAGCCTTGGGTAGACATCTCCGTGGTGCTGCCGGAGCGCTTCGTCGGCGCCGTTATGGAGCTGACGACCGCGCGGCGCGGGGTGTTCAAGCGCATGGAATATCTGGAGGCATCGGGCACCGCCACCGGCGCCGGCCGGGCGGCGGAGATGCGCGTGCTCCTCGAGTACTCCGTGCCCCTTGCCGAAATCCTCACCGACTACTATGACCAGCTGAAGTCCCGCACGCAGGGCTACGCCAGCCTGGACTACACGCTTGCGGGCTACAAGCCGGCGAAGCTCGTCAAGCTGGACGTGCTCGTCAACGGGCAGCCGGTGGACGCCCTGACGATCATCGTCCACCCAGAGGAGGCGCAGGCGAAGGGCCGCGAGTTGGTGGAGAAGCTGCGGCGGCTGATCCCGCGCCAACTCTTCGACGTGCCGATCCAGGCGGCTATCGGCGGGCGGATCATCGCCCGCGAGACCGTTCGCGCGATGCGCAAGAACGTGCTCGCCAAGTGCTACGGCGGCGACGTCACCCGCAAGCGCAAGCTCCTAGAGAAGCAGGCGGAGGGCAAGAAGCGCATGCGGCGCGTCGGCAACGTAGAGATCCCGCAGGAGGCCTTCATGGCCGTCCTCAGCCTGGAGCGCTAGGAACTTTGCCGGCGCGGGGGTGCTATCCTGACGGAGTGGGGAGTAGCCTGCCGGCCCTGTCCTGGCCGGTCCCGCGGGCCGTCATCCCGGTCATAGCTTCCTGACCCGGTCCGTTGGCAAGCAGGGCGAGACCACAGCGACGAACAGCCGCGGTGGTCAGCTTTTTGTTGCCCGCCGCGAGACAGGAGGCACCCATGAACTGTCCCAAGTGTGGCGCCGCCATGCGCGAGCGCGAGAAGGCAGACCTGATCATCGACGTCTGCCCCAACTGCCGAGGCGTATTTCTGGACGCAGGCGAGCTGGAAAAGCTCACCGAGCGCGAGAGTCGCTACTACGACGACTATTACGACGACGATGACGATGACTCCCTCTACCGGCGCGACCGCGAGCGCCGGCGCGAGGGCGAGTATGAGCGCGGACCGGCGCGGGGCGGACGACCGGGCCAGCGCCGCAAGGGATTCCTTTCCTCAATCTTCGAAAGCTTCGGGGAAGGCGGAGCGGACGACTGAGGCCGCGGGGGCACGCGCCGGCAGATCGCTAAGCCGTCCGCTTCTGCCTCGCCTCCGCGACCAGGGCCTCCAGGTCCAGGCCCTGGGCCTCGAGGCAGCGCACCATCTTCTCGCGGCGGCGGCGCAGGTGGAGCGTGGGGTCTTGCTTGCCCGCCTCGACGCAATCGTCGCACCAGAAGATGTGGCCGAAGCGGCCTTCTTCCGGATACGTCTCCACCACTTCGAACCAGCGTCCGCAGAGGAGGTCGAGCGCCTTCCGGCGGCGATAGTACTTGTCGACGGCGTCTGTCTGAGGGCGCATGAGCACGAGGAGGGAGCGCAGCACCTCGATTCGGCGCAGGTCTTCGAGCACGGCCTCCTCGGGGTCAAGCATCGCGTTTTCCTCTCGCGCCCACTACAAAACATAACGTTGGCATGACGGCCAGCTTAGCGAGGCGGTGCGGCAAATTCAAGCGCCTGGTTTGGAGCCGTGCCGTCCCGGGCTTTGGGATGGCGCTGCGGGCCAGTATCGTGCGCTGGACGATGACGGTCACTGCCGACGGCTGGTTCGACTGGATGCGGCGGGAGCCCGGTCCCGAGGACAAGGCGTACGCGCAGTCCAACCGCGTCGACTTCCTCGTCGCCCATTCGGCCGTAGGCTACTACGGCGGCTGGCGCGCGCGCCTTTTCTCCCAGGAGCGGGGCCCCGACGGGCGTTACAGCGACTACGCCGCGGTTTCCGCCCACGGCTGGCTTGGTTACGACGGCTCCTGCGTTCAGCACTACCCTCTGACAGCCTCTTGCTGGGCAAGCGGGAGTCGCGAGGCGAACACACGAGGCGTCGCCTTCGAGACCGAGGGCGGTGCCCCCGGACGGGAATCGGAGCCGCTCACCGAGGCTCAGCAAGCGGCCTTTGCCCGCATTCTGACCGAGATCGCCTTCTGGAAGGGCGTCCCGCTCTCCTACTGGCGCCGCCCGCGGGACGAGCACGACCTCACCGCAACCCTTTACGAGCATCGCGAGTGCGTGCGGTTCGGCTCTCGGCCCACTGCCTGCCCCTCCGGCCGCTTCCAATGGGCGGAGATCCTTGCCCTTCTCAACCCCGCTGTGCCGGATGGGTGGCGTTCGGAGCCGCCGTACCAGGTGCTTTACAACGGCGGCGTGCCGGTGCTCCGAGTCGGCGGCGGCCTGCCGGGGCGCATAGCTAAGCTGTTCGGCGACCGCTACCTCTGGTTGCGCCTGGGGCCGAGCGGAGAAGCGTATTGGTCCGGTGAGGAAGGGGACTGACGGCGCTCAATGCACGGCCGGCGGCGCCTGGCGCGTCGCCGGCCGTGACCTGCTTGGGGAGTGGACTCTAGCCCTTGCCGATGCGATACATCTTGGTCCCGCAGACGGGGCAAGTGCCCTGCGTGGCGGGCTTGCCGTTCTTCATGGTCACCGAACGCGGGTCCTTCATGTCGCGCTGGGTTCGACACTTTAGGCAGTAGGCCTGCATTTTCGCCTCCTTTGAATAGAAGCCGCTAGATTTGTTCTATAGCCTACACACATTACCAGCCAAAAAGCCCAATGTCTGCATCATACGCGTTTCAACTCGCCTGTCAAGCTAATCCAGATTCGGAAGGCACCATTACGTGCC
>DATMBD010000055.1:0-13128 GCA_035559355.1 Dehalococcoidia bacterium | reverse complement strand
CGGGCCCGTGCGAATGTTCCGCCGCCAGCAGCACGAAGACTTCCTAGAGCACCGCCGGGACCCGAAGGAGACCCGCCGCGTATTCGCCGAGAGGGGCTGGCGGACGATCGTTGGTTTCCAGACCCGCAACCCAGTGCATCGCGCCCACGAATACATCCAGAAGTGCGCCCTGGAGACGGTGGACGGCCTGTTGCTTCACCCCTTGGTCGGCGCCACGAAGGATGACGATATCCCGGCGCGGGTGCGCATGGCCTGTTATGAGGCGCTGCTCGCCGCCTACTATCCGGCTGACCGGGTACTGCTCTCCGTCTTTCCGGCGGCGATGCGCTATGCGGGGCCGCGAGAGGCGGTCTTCCACGCCATCGTACGCAAGAACTACGGCTGCTCCCACTTCATCGTCGGGCGCGACCACGCTGGCGTCGGCTCCTACTACGGAACCTACGATGCCCAGCACATCTTCCGGGAGTTCGCAGCCGGGGAGTTGGGTATCACGCCTATGTTCTTCGAGAACAGCTTCTTCTGCCGCCGCTGCGGCTCCATGGGCACCGCAAAGACCTGCCCGCACGGCGATGACGACCATGTCAGCCTTTCCGGCACGCGCGTGCGGCAGATGCTCGCCCAGGGCGAGATGCCTCCGCCCGAATTCAGCCGCCCGGAAGTCGCCAGCATCCTCATTTCCGCGTACCGGAGCTCGTAGGCTTCGTCGTGACGGGGCGCAGCCGGCAGAGTATCTTGCGCCTGGAAAAGTCGACTTCATCGGTCGATGAAGTCGAGAATAAGCCTGCCTCGCTGGTCGCGCCGCGCGTGGCGCTTCACGCCGGCCTCGTTATCGCCGCGGTGTGGCTCTTCGTCATAGCCCTGCAGTTGATCAAGACGGGTGCAGGCGGCCTCCAGCCGGTTCTCGAGGGCATTTCTGCCGACGGGATAGCCGGCCACTTTGGCGTCGGCTGGGCGGGCGCGTACGCGGTCCTGAGCGGATCGCCTGTGGCCGCGGTCGCCATGAGCCTATTCGCAGGCGGCGCCATCGGCGATCTGGAGGCGTTCGCGATGATCAACGGCACTCGCATGGGCGCCTCGCTGATCGTCCTGGTGGTCGGGTTCGTCTCCTACTTGACTGGCCGCCGCAACCCAGACGGCCTCTACATCGGCGTCGTCGCCCTGGTAACGGCGATCACGCTCTGGGCGCCTGCGATGCCTCTAGGCATCCTCGTGCTCGAAAAGGGATGGCTGGACGGCGTGAGCATCGAGAGCCCTGGCGCGCTCACGTCCGCGGTCGCGTTCGTTTCCGACCCGATTGTCAAGCCCATGGGCGAGGCTTTGCCGCGTTTGCTGCTGGTGGCTGTCGGCCTTCTCGTCCTCATGGGCGCCTTCGCTGTGTTCGATCGCGGCCTTCCGAGCCTGGAGCGGCCGGGCCCGCGCATAGAAGCCCTCTCCCGCATCCTTCAGCAGCGATACGCGATGTTCGGGTTCGGCATGCTGGTCACGGTGGTGACGCTCTCGGTCTCGCTCTCGGTCACCATCCTCGTGCCTTTGGCCCTGAAAGGCTACGTCCGGCGAGATCGAGTGGTGCCATACGTGATGGGCGCCAACATCGCGACGTGGATCGATACCCTGCTCGCGGCGCTGCTCCTGGACTCGCCGCGGGCATTCACGATCGTCCTCACCCAGATGCTTGCCGGCACGGCGGTCTCGCTGTTTTTCCTGCTCGTCGCCTACGGGCCATACACGCGCTTCGTTCTCGGCGTCGCGCATGCAGCCAGCAGCCGCCGCCGCAACCTCATCGCCTTCACGGCCTTTCTGCTGGCCGCGCCGGCCTTCTTCCTGGTCGTCTGAACGCGGCTTCAGGCGTAGACGATGAACTCCAGTAGGTTGTTGTCCGGGTCGCGTGTGTAAACGCTGGTGCCCATCGTGCGTCCCAGGTCGCGCCCGCCTTCTCTGGGCACCGGCCCCTCGATGATCGGCGCGCCCGCGGCCTCAAGCATCGCCTTTGCCTCCTCGACGGTGCCGTCCCAGACGAAGCAAAAGTCGCCGCAACCGGGGACGGCAGTCGGCCCGCGGAGGGTGAAGTTCGGGTTCGCCCAGATGGACGGCGGATGGACGTTGATCTTCGCGTCGCCGAACGCGAGCGAGAACATGCGTGTCTTCCCCTGGCGCCACTCCTCCTCATGGACGACCGTGAAGCCCAGTTTCTTGTAGAACGCGATGATGGCGTCTGGCTGCGCCGTGGGAATCACGGCGTGATCGAACGCGGCAATTGGCATCCTTCTTCCCTCGCGGCGGCTTCGTGAGTCTCCCAAGACATTCCTTGCCAGCCCCAAGTTTAGCCGGAGGCCGGATGACGTCTACCTCTTCGCTTGCGTGCGCAGGCGAAAGCCGAGGCCTGCGATATACTCCCGCCATGGCTTACGTCCAGGTCGACGGCGCCGACATCTGGTACAGCGACTCCGGCGGCGGCGGTCCGCCCCTGGTGCTCGTCCATGGGGCGGCCGGCCACAGCGGCTGCTGGGTGGAGCAGGTGCCGGCGTTCACGGCTGCCGGCTTCCGCCTCATCACCTACGACCTGCGCGGCTTCGGCCGATCGCGGGCCGAGCCCGGCCGCGAAGCGGACGGCTCGATCGCGGGCGATCTGGAGGAGCTGGCGCGCCATCTCGCATTGGGGCCGTTCTTCCTGGTTGCCCAGGCGTATGGCGGCTTCGGGGCCTTCGAATTCGCGCTGGACAACCCCCATGCCCTCCGCGCCCTCGTCGTTTCGACGAGTTTCGGCGGCCTCAGCGATCCGGAATTCACCGCCCTCAGAGCCCGTTACGTGCCCGCTGATGTCAGCCTGCGACCAGTGGAGGAACGCGAGCTGGGTGCGACGTATCGAGCGACGAATCCCGAGGGCGTGCGGCGTTTCCTCGCCATGGAGTCCCACAGTTACCGCGGCGAGGGCGCCCGCCAAGCGCTGCGCGTCCCTCTAACGCTGGAGCGCATCGCGCGCATATCCGTCCCGACCCTGCTCGTAGCCGGCGAGGAGGACGTGCTCGCGCCGCCGCCTGTGATGCGCGCCATCGCCGAGCGCATTCCCGGCTGCCGGTTCGAGGTCATCGCCGGGGCTGGTCACTGCGCCTACTGGGAACAGCCTCAGGTATGGAACCGGGTCGTCATCGACTTCCTGAAGACGGTGGCAGCTTCGCCGAAGAACGGCGCGTAGGGGCGGACGGCGCTGAAGCAAAAGGCCCGGCCTGCGCCGGGCCTTTTGCTTCACCGCTGCCCGTTAGCGCAGCTCGGCGAGCATCTGCCTGTAGTTATCCAGGTTGGCGCCGAGCGAGATGTCGAGCAGGGCCGGCGCTCGCTCGGCCGAGACGCCGGCGTTTTCGGCCATCGTTGGCTGCGACTCGTCGATGAGGAGGAGGCCGGTCACCTCCCGCCCGATCTTCGCGGCCTCAGAGATGAGCCGCAAGCCATTGAGGGCCGCCTCCGGGCTGGTGGGGTCGTAGTCCGCGGGAAGCTGGGCCCGTTCATCCTCCGTGAATACCTGGTCGCGCATCTGCTGCCAGGCGTCCTTGATGTCCAGGACGTAGTTCTGCCGGTACCAGTCGTAAATGGGACCGCTACCGCGGGCGTTGGGCTCCCGGTGGTAGGTGACGCAGGGCGAGAATACGTCGACCAAGGAAAAGCCCTTCGTGTTGATCGCCTTCATCATGAGCTCGACCAGCTCGTTGCGCTGCCAGGAGACGCCCCGGCCGACGAAAGCCGCGCCGGCCGCGATCGCCAGGCGCAGCGGGTTGACGTTGCGGCCGCGCTTGCCCGATGGCGTGGACGGCGTGCGCAGGCCCGTGTGCGCCGTCGGCGAGGCCTGACCCTTCGTGAGGCCGTAGACCTGGTTGTTCATGATCACCAGGGTCACATCCACGTTGCGGATGATGGAGTGCATGAAGTGCTCCATGCCGATGGCGTACGTGTCGCCATCGCCGCCGAAGTCGATGACCTTGAGGCCGGGGTTGGCGATGGCCACGCCGATGGCAACCGGCAGGGAACGCCCGTGCTGGCCCTGGTAGGCGTTCACTCGCAGCATCTCCGGCTCCTTGCTGGAGCAGCCGATGCCGGAAAGCGCGAAGATGTTCTCCAGCGGCACGCCCAGCTCGTTCACCAGGCCCATGATCACCTGCTGGACGGCGGCATTCACGCCGAAGTCACCGCAGCCGCTGCACCACCAAGCGCTCTCGCCGGTGATGTCGGCGCGGGTAATTGGAGTCGCGGTAAACGTAGCCATTTAGGCCTCCTTCATCTTCTCGAGAATCCAGCCGGGCGTCATGATGCGGCCGTCATAGCGGAGTAGCGACCGCAGCTTGGGCGAGGGACCGGTGGCTTCCCGTTGCACGAGGCCGCGGAGCTGGGCTCCAGCCGAGTATTCAGTCACGTAGACGACATCGCAACTATCGACGAATTCGCGGACGCGGTCGCCTGGGAACGGCCACAGCGTGCGCATCTCCAGGAATTTTGCTTTCGTCCCCTGGCTCTCGAGCCGTTCCACCGCCTCGAGAATGGGCCCGTAAACGCCGCCGTAGCCGATGAAGCCGATGCGCGCCTCCGGGGAGCCGTGCTGGACTGCCTCCGGGAGGTCCTTGTCGGCGCGGATGAGCTCCATGCGTTTGGTGAACCGCTTGTCCATCTGCCGCTGGCGCACGACTTCTTCTTCGGTGATGTACCCGTCTTCCGTGTGCTCGTTCGTGTTCGAGTAGTAGTTCGTGATGCCGGGCGTTCCCGGGATGACCCGGTAGGAGATGCCGTCCTCCGTCAACTCGTAGCGCTGGTAGCGGTGGCCGTTGTTCAGGTAGCGCTCCGCCACCTGCTCCGCGGTGAGCAGCTTACCGCGGTCGATAACGAACCGGGACGGATCGAGCTCCGGCACCGTGTAGCTGGACTGGGCGAGCATGCGGTCGATGAGCAGAAAGACCGGGCACTGATAGCGTTCGGCCAAGTTGAAGACGCGCTCCATGACGTAGAAGCACTGCGAGGGCTCGCTCGCGGCGAGGACGATGCGGGCGAAGTCGCCGTGGCCGCCGAAGACGGCCTCGTTCAGCTCCTCCTGCCCCTGGCGCGTTGGCAAGCCCGTCGCGGGGCCGCCGCGAGTGCAGATAACGATCACCATCGGCGTCTCCGTGATGCCAGCAGCCGAGATCGCCTCCTGCATCAGGGAAAAGCCGGGACCCGCCGTGGCGGTCATGCTGCGCGCCCCTGCCACGGCCGCTCCGATGACGTGGTGGGCGGCAGCCATTTCGCTGTCGGCCTGGATAAGGGCCCCGCCGAACTGGCCTATCTTCTCCGCCATGAACTCCAGGACTTCGGATGCAGGCGTAATCGGGTAGCCGGCGTATACGCGGCAGCCGGCGACGATGGCGCCCGCGGCGACAGCCTCGTCTCCCAACAGGACCTGGCGGGTGTCCTCGGCGAGGGGCGTGAAGGAGACACGCAGTTCGGGCGCTTCCCAGCCCTCGTTGCGCGCGTGCTCGATGCCCATCCTCAGGGCCTTGGCGTTCATTTCGTATACCGGGCTGCCGGCGCCGAAGTTCTTGGCGAAGCGGTCCAGGATCGCTTCCTCCGGAATGCCGATCATGTGGGCGATGACGCCAACCGAAATCGTGCCCCGGACGATGTAGTTGCCGCATTCCTCCTTGGCCAGCCGTCCCATGGGCAGGCCGAACACGCGCGCCCGTTTCTCCTCCAGGATGCCCTGAATCTTGGCCAAGTCGATCTCGTGTCCGGCGTTGACGGCTTCGAGGCGCGGCGAGGAGTCGTAGATGACGATGCCTCCGCGCTTGAGACGCGTGATGGGCGGAATGCGGCCCTCACCGGCGATATCGATGAAGGCGCCTTCGTCAAAGGCCTGAAGGATATCAAATTCGTCGTCGGGCCCGTAGATGGGGCGGTCCGCGGCGCGCACGGCAAAGCCGCTATCCCGCGTCTGGATGTTGGAATACACCTCGTCGAGCCAACGGAACGTCCAGGCGCCTGCGTCCTTGAGCGCCTGCGCCAGAATGGCGATGTTCGTGTTGGTACCGTCGCCGGCCCGTCCGGCCCCGTAAATCTGAATCGTTGTCATGCGGCTCGTTCCTCGTGCTGTGCTGCGCAGCGAAGCTTAAGCTTGCAAACGGATCATAGGCCATTCACACAGATAGCCTAACATCGCAGAAGCCAGATTCAAAGCGAATCCTACGTTTACGATATGCCCCTTCGGGCGAGCCCCGAAATTCTTAACCTGATCGTAATCTGGGAGGCGTTTCGCCCGAGACGCCTCTTCTTCCGGGCTTCCACTCCTAACCCTGCGCCCATCATCGGCCGAAAAGTATTAGGTGGACTACGTAAGCAAGACCGCTGATCCTTCCTGCCCGCAACCGGCCGGCGCCCCAGCCGCGAGGGTCAGGCTGGCGCACCCCCTCACAACTCTGGAGACCGCGCCACCCGCCCAGCAAGGCTCCCGCGCCGAGGCCGTCGTCCATGCAGCGGCCCTGCTGGCGCTGCTCGTGGCCGGAGCCTACGTCGTCTGGCGCGTAGGCTGGACGGTCAACGGCAGCGCTCTCTGGCTCTCCCTTCCCCTCCTAGTAGCCGAGATCCACGGCTTCTTCACCTACGCCGGCTACATGTTCATGACCTGGAAGCCGGTGCGATTCGTGGCCCCTCCGCCGATCGAGAACGCGACGGTTGACTTCCTGATTCCGACCTATAACGAACCGTTCGCCGTGCTTGCCCCGACTATCGCCGGCGCGGTAGCCGTCACCTACCCCCACCGCACGTACGTGCTCGACGACGGCAAGCGCGACTGGGTGCGGCGGCTGTGCAAACGCCTGGGCGCCGAGTATCTCACGCGGCCGACGAACGAAGGCGCAAAAGCCGGCAACCTCAACCATGCCCTGGCCCGCACGTCGGGCGAATTCGTCGCCGTCATCGACGCTGATTTCGTACCGAAGCCCAGCTTCATCGACGACATGCTCGGCTACTTCCGCGACCCCAAGGTCGCCTTCGTCCAGGGGCCGCAGGAGTTCTACAACCGGGACAGCTTTCAGCATGCCAGCGGCGACCACGACGCCTGGCACGAGCAGTCGCTTTTCTTCAGGACCATCCAGCCGGGCAAGAACCGCTGGAACGCCGCTTTCTGGTGCGGCTGCCCCTCCCTGCTCCGGCGGCGCGCCCTGGAGTGCGTGGGCGGCGTGGCCCAGGAGACGGTCACGGAGGACCTCCACACCTCGATGAAGCTGCACGCCGCCGGCTGGAAGAGCGTCTATCACCCCAGCCCTGTTGCCCTGGGCATCGCCCCTAACGACTACGATGGCTTCGTGCTGCAGCGCCTGCGCTGGGCGGAAGGGACGATGCAAGTCATCCGCCGCGAGTGGCGGCTGCGAGGGCTCACCTTTGCCCAAGGCGTCAACTACCTCGCGAGCACGAGCACCTATTTCGATGCGATCCGCAAGGCGGTGTTCCTTTCGATTCTGCCGCTCGTCCTGATCACCGATCAGCTGCCCATCCAGGCGCCCGGCTCCGTGTTTCTGCCGTTTTGGGCGGCGCAATTCCTGAGCGTGGCGGTTGCGAACAGCCTGCTAGGGCGCGGAAACAACCGCTACTTGATGACCGAGTTCTTCGACTTGCTGAAGATGTTCGCGTTCATCAAGGCCAGCATGACCCTCCTCACCGGCAAACGCGTAAGGTTTCGCGTGACGCCAAAGGGGGCAGCGCCGGGACGGGGCGTCCACGGCCTCCTTGCGCCCTACGCCGCCCTGCTCGTCGCTTACGCGCTGAGCATGGGCGTGGGCCTCCTCCGGATAGAAGGCGTGTTTCTCCAGACCCGTCATGAGACGGTCCAGTTCGCGGCCCTCATCTGGGCGTCGGCCATCATGGCAGCCCTCGGCGCCGTGATCTGGTACGGCTACCGCAAGGTGAGCCAGCGCAGCGCCGATCGGGTGATGGCCAGCGTGAACGGGACGTATCGCCGGCGTTACGGCACCCGCACGCAGCCCATTCTTCTTCAGGACCTGACCACCATGGGTTGCGCGTTCGTGACGTCATCGCCGCCGCCCGTAGGCTGTGACATCCGCATCGACATCGGGCAGGGGCGTTATGTGCTTCGGGGCCGCGTCCGGCGTGTGCGCAAGCTCGCGGGCGCCTATGAAGTGGGCGTCTCCTTGCACATGGGCGAGGCCGGACGGACACGCGTGGCGCAGCTCATCGCCGCCAGCATGTTCGCCGCCGGCGAAGCCCCGCCGGCCGGCGCTACGCCCGTCCCGCCCCGGGCCGAACCAAGCCGCGCGGCGGCGTAGGTCAGACGCGAGCTCTCTCTCAGCCAGTCCTGACGCTACTATCCTCATGTAGACGCTGCAATCGCGCGCGGGCAGGAGGGCAGGATGATCAGGCCGTCAGAGAAGATGTTCCGGCTGGGCACGGAGAGCGCCTTCGATGTCCTCGCGCGGGCAGAGGCGTTGGCCGCCGCTGGCCGCCCCGTGATTAACCTCGGCATCGGCCAGCCTGACTTCAAGACGCCGCCCCACATCGTCGAGGCGGCGGCGAAGGCCCTGCGCGATGGCCACCACGGCTACACGCCAGCGCCCGGCATCCCTCAGCTGCGGGAGGCCGTCGCCGCGTACGTCGAGCGCCAGACCGGCGTCGCGGTCGAGCCGGAGCGCGTGGTCATCGTCCCGGGGGCCAAAGTGACGATGTTCTTCGCCATCCTCATGTTCGGCGAGCCCGGCGTCGAAATCCTCTACCCGAACCCCGGCTTCCCCATCTACGAATCCGTGATCAATTTCTCCGGCGCCACCGCTGTCCCCATCCCCTTGCTGGAGGAAAAGGACTTCTCCTTCGACGCAGACTCCGTCCTCGCCAGCATCACGGAACGGACGCGGCTCCTTATCATCAACTCGCCCGCCAACCCCACCGGCGGGGCTATCGGCCGCGAAGAGCTCGACAAGCTAGCCCGCGGTCTGGAGCGCTTCCCCCACGTCGCCATCCTCAGCGACGAGATTTACTCGCGCATGACCTACGACGAGCGCGAGCACGTCTCCCTCCTCTCCTACCCGCACCTCCGAGACCGCCTCATCCTCCTCGATGGTTGGAGCAAGACCTACGCCATGACGGGCTGGCGGCTGGGCTTCGGCATCTGGCCGGAATCCCTCGTCGACTTCGCGGTCCGCCTGGCGATCAACAGCCATTCCTGCGTGAACGCGGCTGCCCAGTTCGCCGGCATCGCCGCGCTGGAGGGGCCGCAGGACTTCGTCGACGAGATGGTGGCGGCGTTCGAAAAGCGGCGGCGGGTCATCGTTCAGGGCCTGAACTCGCTGCCGGGCGTGTCCTGCCGCACCCCCGTCGGCGCTTTCTACGCCTTCCCGAACGTCACCGGCACCGGCTTGACGTCGCAGCAGTTCCAGGACCGGCTCCTGGAGGAGCAGAACGTGGCCGTCATCGCCGGCACCAGCTTTGGATCGTACGGCGAGGGTTACGTCCGCTTCTCATACGCCAACAGCACCGAAAACATCGAGGCCGCGCTGGAGCGCGCGGGCAAGATGCTCGCCTGACCGCCTTCCTGCGAGTCGTTCCATTGGCTTAGCCTCCTGGCGCAAGCATCCGGGATGGGTAACCGGCGGTGGACGCGGCACGCGCTTTCGGACAGGGAATACGGCTAAGCTGGTCTCGGAGGTTGCCGCCATGGAGACAAACGAAACCCGCATCGAACGGGACTCGATGGGCGAGATGCCGGTGCCGGCGTCTGCTTACTACGGCGCTTCGACGATGCGCGCCGTGCTCAACTTCCCGATCAGCGGCCTGCGCCTGCCCCGCGCTTTCATTCGCGCCCTGGGCCAGATCAAGCTCAGCGCCGCCTACGCCAACGCCGAACTCGGGCTCCTGGAGCCCGAGGCGGCAGACGCCATCCAGCGGGCCGCCCGGGAGGTGGCTGATGGCGTCCTGGACGCGGAGTTCGTCGTCGATGTCTTCCAGACCGGCTCCGGCACGTCGACGAACATGAACGCGAACGAGGTGATCGCGAACCGCGCCAGCGAGCTGCTCACCGGAAACCGCCAACGGCGCGTTGTGCACCCCAACGACCACGTCAACCTCTGCCAGTCCTCCAACGATGTCATCCCCAGCGCCATTCGGGTCGCCGCTCTTCAGCTCACTCGCGACGAGCTGGAACCGGCCCTGGCGGACCTGCAGGCGGCGTTAGCCGCGAAGGCGGAGGAGTTCTGGGACGTGCTGAAGACGGGCCGCACCCACCTCCAGGACGCGACACCCGTGCGTCTGGGGCAGGAGTTTCGCGGCTACGCTGCTCAGGTGGACAGGGCAGCCCGGCGCCTCGCCTCCGCGGCCGACGAGCTCAGCGAGCTGCCGCTCGGGGGTACCGCAGTGGGCACGGGCATAAACTGCCACCCCGGGTTCCCTGCCGCGGCCATCGCCAAGCTGCGCGAGGTGACGGGCTTGCACCTGCGCGAGACGCCGGAGCACTTCCAGGCTCAGAACAACATCGATGCCCTGGTGGCGGCCAGCAGCGCCCTGCGCACCCTGGCGCTGGGACTAATGAAGATCGCGGACGACATCCGTTGGATGGGCTCCGGCCCCCGCGCCGGCATCGGCGAGCTGGCCTTGCCGGAGGTCCAGCCCGGCAGCTCGATCATGCCGGGCAAGGTCAACCCCGTGATCTGCGAATCGCTCCTGCAGGCCTGCGCCCAGGTCCTGGGCAACGACGCGACGCTGGTGGTTGCCGCCCGCGACAGCCACTTCGAGCTGAACATGATGCTGCCTGTCGCCGGATACAACCTCCTGCAATCGATCTCGCTGCTGGCCGCGGCCGTCCGCAATTTCACCAGCCGCTGCGTCACTGGCCTCAGGGCCACCACCCGCGGCCCGGACCTCGTCGCTTCCGGCCTCGCCATCGCGACGGCTCTAGCGCCAAAGCTCGGCTACGACGCGGCGGCGCGCATCGCCAAAGAGGCGGCAGCAACGGGCGAGACGATTTTGGAGGCGGCGCTCCGCCTCACGGACCTGCCGGAGGCGGAGTTGAGGGCCGCGCTCGACCCCGCCGCGCTCGTGGAGCCGGGTTTGGGATTCGGCGGCGGGGGCTGACGCGCCTTTACCCCGCGCCCCGCTTCTACCGCGCTTGGCTGATGCTATAGACGGTCCGTTGCTTCTCGCGGTGCGCGGCCAGCGCGTCCTCGATCGCCCGGTCGATGACATCGGACGCCGCTACGCCCTCCAGCTCCCAGAAGTAGAGCGCCAGCGACCCTGGTATCGAGTTGATCTCGTTTATGTAAACTTCGCGCCCGTCGGGGGCCACGAGGAAGTCGATGCGGGCGATGCCCCGAAACGATAGCTCCGAATAGACGCGGCCCGCCATGTCGCGGATGCGCGAGGCGGTTTCGTCCGGGATATCCGCTGGGATGACGCGGCGGGCGGCGGCCATGCCTTCCTGCTTGCTGCCGCGCAGATACTTCGCAGCGTAATCCAGCACCTCGTCGTCCTTGATCGGCCGCTCGCAGGCGCTGACGCGGACGCCATCAGCCCCGCGCATGACCGAGCAGTTGATGTCCATCGCTCCCTCCACGCTGCGCTCGACTATGCAGCGCTGGTCGTAGACGAGAACGGTGTCGACGGCGAAGGCGAAGGCTGCATCGTCTTCGGCGCGGGAGACACCGATGCTGGAGCCCAAGGAGGCCGGCTTGACGAACACCGGCCAGCCGAGCGCCTGCCTGCGGGCCTCCACGGAGGCCTTGTCGCCTTGCCAGGCGGCGCGGTCGAACCAGAAGCCCTCGACGACCGGCAGGCCGAGCCCCGCGAACACGGACTTGGCCACGATCTTGTCCATGGCGACGGCGGCCGGCACCAAGTTCGGGCCGACGTAAGGCACGTCCGCGAGCTCGAAGACGCCCTGCAGGGAGCCGTCTTCGCCGTGGCTGCCGTGGATGATCGAGAAGGCCACGTCGACCTCGACCGGCGAGAGCCGCTCGCCTATGCCCGGCGTCCGGCGCACTTCCGAGAGCAGGCGACCCTTCTCGGCGCTAACGAGCAGCCGCCGGCCCTTGCCGCGGGCGAAAGCGTCGAACGACGCCGGGTTCAGGGGCAGACCGGGGTGGTCGCGGACGGAGAATTCGGGCACGGCGAAATATTCGCCCTTCTCGGTAGCGTAGACGGGCAGGACTTCGTACCGGCTTCGATCCATGGCCGCCATCGCCTGGGCAGCGGTCACGATCGAGACGCCGTGCTCCACCGAGCGGCCGCCGAAGAACACGGCTACGCGTAGCCTGTTTTGGTTCATGCCCTCATCCTAGCGTGACGCGGCTGGCGACGCGTTCCTCGGCCCTTGCGGATGGGGACCCTTGCCGTACTGGCGCCGTTCAACGGACCGGGAGGGCGGCTTCCAGCGCCTCTATGTTCGGCGCCACTTCGATTTGGTGTCCTTCGAAGGAGCGGGCCGTGTCCGGGTCCTTGAGGCCGGCGCCCGTGATCACGCAGACGCAGGTGGCCCGGCGCAGGTCGCGCGAAGCGGCGGCCTTGATCAGGCCCGCCACACCGGCAGCCGACGCCGGCTCGCAGAAGATGCCCTCCTCCCGCGCCAGGCGCCGGTACGCGGCGAGAATCTCCTCATCCGTGACGCTGTCGATGGCGCCGCCGGACTGATCGCGGGCGAGGACGGCCTGGCGCCAGCTGGCCGGGTTGCCGATGCGGATGGCGGTAGCCACCGTCTGGGGGTCTTCCACTACGTGGTCGAGGACGATGGGCGCGGCCCCCGCGGCCTGGTAGCCCATCATGCGCGGCAGCCGCTGGGCCAGCGAGCTCTCGGCGTATTCCTTGAACCCGGCCCAGTAGGCGGTGATGTTGCCGGCGTTGCCGACAGGCAAGAACAGGTAATCGGGCGCGTCCCCGAGCGCATCCACGATCTCGAAGGCGGCGGTTTTCTGGCCGGCGATGCGGTAGGGGTTGACGGAATTGACGAGGGCAACGGGATGGCGGGCGCAAAACTCGCGCGCAAGACGCAGAGCGTCATCAAACGTTCCCTGGATGGCGACGACCTGGGCACCGTAGGCGAAGCTTTGGGCCAGCTTGCCGCCAGCGGCGCCCCCCTTCGGCAGGAAGACGAAGGCATGCAGGCCGCAGTGCGCGGCGTAG
>DATMBD010000054.1:0-2050 GCA_035559355.1 Dehalococcoidia bacterium | reverse complement strand
ACGCGATCGGCTGTCCTCTCGACCATCTCGTAGGTCGTGCGGCGGTCGTCTGCTGATGCGGTTATGTCTAGGAAGACGAGTTCGTCGGCGCCTTCCGCGTCGTAGAGGGGCGCGAGCTCCACCGGGTCGCCGGCGTCGCGGAGTTCGACGAAGGACACGCCCTTCACCACGCGGCCGCGGTCGACGTCAAAGCAGGGGATAATGCGTTTCGTAAGCATCAGAGGCAGTATAGCGAGCGCGCGTCGACTCACCCCCCATAGCGTCGCGGCCGCGCTCGGCCAGCCGCTCACGGGTCTGAACGTCGCAAAAGAAGCTTTGAGGGCTAGCGGGAAGGCAGTAAGCGGCGCCGCCCTTACGGGCCTGAAGCCTCGCCCACGACGACGCCGCAGCCGTCGTCGTCGCCCCAGTCTTCGAGCCAGTGGCTCGCGTGGGTGTGGCCTTCGTGCTCGATGGCGTGGCCGCGCTTGTCCTCGAAGCCCTCACGCTTGCTCAGTTCACGGGCGAACTGACGCGCCTCCATCTCAGTGTTGAAGAGCCGCACCTCCATCGGGTGTCCGTGCTCCGAGCGGACCGCTGCGTACATCTCGACTCCTGGCATCCGGCAACGTCCGGATACGACTAAAGCGCGGGGCTAGCTGGCTGGCGCCTCCGAGAGCGGGAAGTTGACCTCGATCTCGAGGCCGTCCGGGTCGCGCAGCGCGAACTGGTACTTATCGGGCATCGCCCGCTCGCGGAAGGGCACGTTGTTAGCCTGAAGACGAGCGCGGAACTCCGGGACGCCCGTCGCCCAGAAGCCCACGTGTTGCAGCCGTCCGCTGGGCCAGCTGCGCGTCTCCTCGTCTGGATACTGAATGCGGCTGAAGACTGCCTCCTGCTCCGGTGTCGCCTGGAAGATATGGGCGATCTGGGCATCGCCAACGTAGGCGATGCAGCCCGGCGCCGAGCCGCCTTCCCGCTTCTCGACGCGCAGGCCGAGCACCTCTTCGTAAAAGCGCCACGTCCTCTGCAAATCGCTGGCGCGCACTGTGTAATGGTCGAAACCGGTAAGCGGCATGTTGCGTTGGCCTCCCGGCGCCGATTATCCGCGCGTCATAGCGGCCACGGCAAGCGCCTCGCGCAGGTCCAACCGCCCTTCGTACAGCGCCCGGCCGATGATCACCGCGTCGAGGCCGGAGATAGAGCAGGCGGCGCGCACGTCCTCCATCGAGGCGACGCCGCCCGCCAGGATGATCTGAGCATCGTGAGGCGGCAGCGCGGCGATGAGGGCACGCAGCTCAGCGAAGTTCGGGCCGGCCAGGGTGCCGTCCCGGCTCACGTCCGTGTAGGCAACCGCGCAGGCGCCGGCATCGAGCGCGCGGCGGGCGAAGTCGATGAGGCCCTCACCTGAATCTTCCTCCCAGCCGCGGACGGCTATCCGGCCGTTCCGTGCGTCCGCTCCCACCGCCACCCGGCCGGGGTGCTCGGCGCAGGCAGCCCGGAGAAGCGCGGGGTCGGTCACGGCGGCGGTTCCCAAGAAGACGCGGTCGACGCCGAGATTGAGCCAGCGCTCGATCGTGGACAGGTCTCGGATGCCGCCGCCCAGCTCTACGCGCAGGCTAGTCGAAGCGAGAATAGAAGCAACGGCGGCCGCGTTACGCTGTTCGCCGTCGCGGGCGCCGTCCAGGTCGACAACGTGCAGACGCCCGGCCCCCATCGCCTCCCACTTGCGCGCGACGCCCAACGGGTCCTCGTCATAGACCGTCTCCCGTTCGTAGTTCCCCTGGTATAGGCGCACGCATCGGCCCCCGCGCAGGTCCAGGGCGGGGATGACGTCAAAGCTGACGGCGTTCACTTTGTGCTTAGATTAGCTGCCCGGCTGCTGAACGCGTAGTCGAGAAAGTTGGCGTAGAAGCGGAGGCCGCAGGCGCCGCTCTTCTCCGGGTGGAACTGGGTCGCCACCAGGTTGTCGCGGCCCAGGACGCTCGCGAAGGTCACTCCATACTCGGTCTCGCCGAGGACCACTGCTTCATCCTCGGGGCTGGGATAGTAGCTGTGGACGAAATAGAAGTAC
>DATMBD010000053.1:0-4579 GCA_035559355.1 Dehalococcoidia bacterium | reverse complement strand
GGCCCTGGAACGCCTTGCCATCTACGGCCCCGTGCCCTGCGGCTCAGAGTTCGCGCCCCGCTGCCCGCCGGGATCGCCTGCCGGGACGCCGGTGGACGCCTTTCCGGTTGGCGCCTGTCACGGCGACTACTCCCTGCCGGGTGAAGTCGGCCGAAACCTTGCGCAATCGCTTGCCGGGTCCCGGCTCTACGCAGTGATGGAGCAGGGAACGCTACCGGTGCCGTTGCCCGGCGAGCCGAAGGCGAACGTGGGCGTGGCGCTGCTGGTGCCGCCGTCCCCGCCGGGGCAGACGTTGACCGTCAGCCAGGCCCTGCTCTTCAGCGACAAGGGGGTCGTGGCCTTGCGCGGCAGCTGCGGGCCCTGGCACCCCGAATGGCTGGCCGGGAGCGTGGAGACCTCATTCCTCCTGCCGCCACCGTGACGGACTTGAAGCTTACCAGCCTGCATGTATTCCGTAGGGATAGACGTCTATGATCGCCTCGATGCGTTCGAGGCGCCCGTTGCGGGTCTTGAACGCCTCCACGGCGGGCATGTAGTTCGGATACCCGAATGGCACGCGGCCGTTCACCGACTCCAGGTTGCCGGGGTGGTCGAAGAAGAAGTGGGCGACGACGATTCCCCGCTCCTCATCCACGACGGTGACGCGCCGCTGGACGGCGCCGGCGATGTGGCGCGTGTAGCCCTTCTCGATCTGCTCTGCCACGCCCAGCCGGCCCGCCTCCATCTGGGCGTCCGGGTTGCAGGTGGTCTGGACGCCGTTCTCGACGCGGATGCAGTCGGGCCGAACCGGCAGACGCGAGGCGTCGTCGGCGGTGATGGCGTCGAGGTAGAGGTGGGGGATGCTCTCCAGTTCCGGCCGGGAGATGCGCTCGGCTGGCGGTAGCACCTCCTCGAAGTGGGGCCGCGGCGCCGCGACCGCTTCCGGGCGGAAGATGATCCCGCGTTCGCGCACGACCAGGCTCTCAATCTCGCTGACGCGGCCGTCTTCAGCCTTCAGGCGCACGGCCACGATCGCCTGCTTGTCCATTTCGCGCACGACGCCGAAGAAGACCGCTTGACCCGTCTGCGGATCGCAAAAGCACTGGCCGCCGACCTTTCCCCGAAACGTCCTCCACGTGCCGGCCCCCAGGGGCAGCTCGACGAAGTTCTCCGTGTTGCGCACGTCCGGCGTGACCGGCAGCAGCGACGGGTCGCCGGCGGCCGTCGCCTCGAAGTAGCGATCCATGAGGGCGATGAGCTCTTCGCGCTCGGGCATGGCGGATGCTCCTAGTTCAGCTGGGGGTGCGGCCGGCGTCCTCCACGAACCAGACTTCCGGCTCGCCGATGACGCCTGCCCGCTGCAACGCTTGGCGGCGCTCATCAGACGCGAGGAACCGGCGCGCGTTTTCGAGCGTGTCCCACTGCAGATTGATCGTCACTTCGTTGGGATCGTCCAGGTTGCGGAAGAGGTGCGTGCCCGTGCAGCCGAAACGCTTGCGCGTCTCTGCCCCGGACTCGAATTGGGGGCGGAAGGCGTCATAGTCCTGGACTTTGAACCGGACGAGCATGGTTGCCATGGCGCCTCCTATTTCAGCTCTTCCGTCGCGATGCGCGCGCCTTCAGCCAGCGAAGCCAGCTTCGCCCAGCTGATGCGGGCATCGACGGTGCTCGACGTCGCGAACGTCCCGAAGCCGCAGTCCGTGCTCGCGATCACGTTCTCCTTGCCGACCACCTCGGCGTAGCGCTCGATGCGGTCGGCGACGACCTCCGGGTGCTCGACGAAGTTTGTGGTGGAGTCGATGACGCCGGGGATGAGGACTTTGTCGGCTGGCAGCTTGATCTCGCGCCAGACGCGCCATTCGTGCTCGTGGCGGGGATTTGCGCCTTCGAAGGAAAGGCCCTGTGGCCTCGCTTTGAGGACGATGTCCAGGATGTCCTTCAGGGGCACGTCCAGGTGGTGGGGGCCTTCGTAGTTCCCCCAGCAGAGGTGAAGGCGCATGCGGTCGGGCGGGAGGTCTTTCGTGGCTTCATTTATTGCCTCCACGTGCATCTGCACGATGCTGCGGAAGTCCTCGAGGCTGCGGTCCACGAAGCGGTTGTGTCGGGTCATGGCCAAGTCCGGGCAGTCAAGCTGGAGGATGAAACCGGCATCGACGATGGCGCGGTACTCATCGCGCATGACGTTTGTCAGCGCCTCCAGGTAGGCCTCGTGGCTCGGGTAGTAGTCGTTCGTCAGGAAAACGGCGATAACGCCCGGCGACGCCGAGGTCATGAACACCTCTTCGGCGCCGCTGTCCTGGGCCGCTTGGCGAAGGTTCTCGATGTCGCGCTTGACGGCGTCGAAGTCCTTCCAGGCGATGGGGCCGTTGCAGGCGGGGCGGGTGAAGGTGGGGAGGGCGTTGCGGCGGCGCCATTCGGCCCATTCCGGGAAGTCCTTGCCTTCACCCTGAACCATCGATGACCGGTTCTCGCCCTCGAAACCGGTGCAGCGGTCCTTGATGTAGGTCGAATATCCCGGCTTGCCTTCCTCGCCGTCGTTGATGATGTCGATGCCCGCCTGGCGCTGCAGGCGCACGGCTTCGGCGACGGCCTCGCGGACTCGCCTCTGGAAAGCTGCCTGGTCGACGGGCTCGCCCGCGTCGGCCTTGCGCAGCATCTCAATGAGGTCGGGAGGCCGCGGCAAGCTGCCGGTGTGCGTGGTCAGAATGCGGTCTGTGCTTCGCTTCATTCCTCTCAACCTCTAGGTGCGATGCGCTGGAGCGCGGGTGCTGAGATTCTACGGCAGGTTGGGACGGGAATCGACCGGAGGCGGGGTGCAGACGGTCAGGCCTTCCGGGCCACGAAGGTGCGCCAGTCTCCGTCCGTCATCACGCGTTCGATGCGCAGGCCGGCGGCGCCGAGAGCCTCGGCGACGCCGGCCTCGCGCTCGGCGATGACGCCGCCGGCCAGGAGCCAGGCGCCGGGCTTCAACGCCGCCGCCATGTCCTGGGCGAGGGCGGACACGGCGGCGGCGTTGATGTTCGCGAGGATGAGGTCGTAAGGCGCGTCGGGCGCTGCCGTTTCCATGGAGCCGAGCCGGACGGCGATCCGCGCCTGCATGCCGTTGAGGGCCGCGTTCTCGGCCGAGGCCTTGACCGCCTGCTCCTCGGTGTCGACGGCCACGGCCTCGGCGGCGCCGAGGGCGATGGCGGCGATGGCGAGGATGCCGGAGCCGGAGCCGAGGTCGAGCACGCGTTCGCCTCCCCGGAGGAGCTCCTGCATCGCCGCTAGGCACATGCGCGTGGTGGGGTGCTGGCCCGTGCCGAAGGCCATGCCCGGGTCCAGGCTGACGACGATCTCGCCGGGCGCCGGCGCGTACTCCCGCCACGCCGGCCGGACGGCGATGCGGCCCACGCGCTCGACGTCGTAGTGCTGCTTCCAGGCCTCAGCCCAGTCCTGCTCGCGGATCTCCCGCCAGGAGAGGCGACCCCGGACCGCGCCTTTCAAGTCGCCCAGCGTGAGCCTACGGCGGAGGGCGGCGCGTCGCGAGGGAGCGACAAGGCCGCGGAAGTAGGCAACGATGCGCACCGGCGCCGATTCGTCGAGGACGTAGCCCTCATCGGGGCCCAGCGCCTGAATAGGCGGCTCGACGGTGACGCCGTAGCCTGTCACGTCCCGCAGCAGCTCGGCGGCCGCCTCTACGGCCTCAGGCCGGACGCGCAGGGAGATCTCCGTCCAGACGCCGCTCACGCGTCTTCGCGAGGGTCTGCCGATGTCAGCGACTGCGACAAGCCGCAACTAACGGAAGGCGCCGCGGACCTTTTCGAAGAGGCCGCGGTTGTCGCCATCGCCATCGTTTCGCAGGGATTCCGCCAGTTGCTGCAGGAGCTTCTTCTGCTCGGCCGTGAGCTTCTTCGGCGTTACCACCTGGACGTGGACGTGAAGGTCGCCGCGGCCGCCGCCGCGCACGTGTGGCACTCCCTTGTTGCGCAGCGTGATCACCTCGCCGCTCTCGATGCCTGGCTCGATGCGCAGCTTGTGGCTGCCCTCGAGCGTCGGCACTTCCACCTCGTCGCCGAGGGCCGCCTGGGCGAAGTTGATGTTGAGCCGCACATGCAGGTCGTCGTCGATCCGTTCGAAGACTGGGTGAGGCGCGACCTTGATGACGACGTAGGTGTTGCCGCGGGGCCCGCCGTATGAGCCGAGCTCCCCTTCGCCCGGCAGGCGAATCTGGGAGCCGTTGTCGACGCCGGCAGGGACCTTCACCTCCAGAGTGCGAGTCACCCGCTCGCGTCCGGTGCCACGGCACTTGTTGCAAGGCGTGGGGATCACCCAGCCTTCGCCCCGGCAGCGGTCGCAGGTGGTGACGTTGATGAACTGACCGAAGACGCTGCGCTGGGCGCGGCGCACCTCGCCCAGGCCGTCGCAGACAGGACAGCGCTGGGGCTCCGTTCCGGGCTGCGCCCGGAGCCCGTTGCACTGAGAGCAGAGCTCCGTGCGGTTGACGGTAACATTCTTGGTTGTCCCGAAGGCGGCTTCCTCGAAGGTCAGTTCCAGCTGGACCTGAAGGTCGGCGCCGCGCGTGGGCGTGCGCCGGCGGGCGTGGCTGGCGGCGCCGAAG
>DATMBD010000052.1:0-2527 GCA_035559355.1 Dehalococcoidia bacterium | reverse complement strand
CGCCACCGCCGCCCGCGGCCGCCGTCGCCAACGCCAGGCCGCCGCCCCCCGCGCCTCTGCCGCCCAGCTGATACGTCCGGTACAGCCAGGGCAGCCTGATGACGCCCATGAGGTTGAGCCCGAGGACTATGAGGAAGACGCCCGCCACTTTCTCCAGCGCCGGAAGCTGGTCGTTGACGGCGCTGCCCACGAGGCCGGCGGACGCGCCGATGAACGTGAAAACGATGCCGAACCCCACGACGAACGCAACGGCGTGCGACAGCGTCTCGCGCCGGCCCGCAACCGCCTCCGGCGAGGCGCTGAGGCCGGTGAGGTGGGCGACGTACACCGGCACCATCGGCAAGACGCAAGGCGAGAGAAAGGAGATGACGCCCGCCGCGAACGCGAAGACGATGCCGAACGGCCCCGTTAGGTAGTCGACCCAGCCCTCCGTGAACACACACCGATCTTAGCAAGGCCGTCGCCAACGCTCCTGCCCGCAACCTGCACCTGCGGCACTTCCGCGGGCCGGCTGCGCTAAACTGGGGCTGTCGATGGCCACGTCCAAGCCGAAGCCCTCCTTCGAAGAACTCTACCGCCAGCTGGAGGACAAGGTCGCCTTGCTGGAGCAGGGAGGCCTGAGCCTGGACGATTCGCTGGCCGCCTTCGAGGAAGCGGTCTCGCTGGCTCAGCGCTGCCAGGAGATGCTAGAGACGGCCGAACAGCGCATCACCCGCCTGCGCGAGACGATAGCCGCCAACGGACGCTCCATCGCCGAGCCGGAAGCCTTGTACAAGGCGTCCAGCGAGGCCCAGGAGGCCCTCAGCGCCATCGACGAGGACGACGTCGTTTGAAGCTCCGCGCCGATTTCCACAGCCACTCCCACTATTCCCGCGACTCCGTCATCTCCCCCCAGGCCTTCATCGATCGCTGCCTGCGCAAAGGCATCGATTGCATCGCCGTCACGGACCACAACGAGATCGAAGGCGCCTTCGTCATCCAGAAGCTGGCGCCGTTCAAGGTCATCGTCGGCGAGGAGGTGAAGACCTCCGAGGGCGAGATCATCGGTCTCTTCCTCAAGGAGCTCGTGCCGAAAGGCATGTCCCCCGAGGACACCATCGACTGCATCCACGAGCAGGGCGGCCTAGCCGTGATCCCCCACCCCTACGACATCTTCCGGCGCTCGGTGATCAAGCGCGACGCCCTCGAGCGCGTGAAGTCCAAGGTGGACGCCATCGAGGGCTTCAACTGCCGCAACATCCTCGCCCGTCACGACGAACGCGCCCGCGAGACGGCGCGAGGCGCCGGCAAGCCGCTGACCCTGGGCACGGACGCGCACTCCCCGTGGGAGCTGGGCGGTGCCCATCTCGAGATCGACGACTTCGAGACGCCCGCAGAGCTGCTGCAATCCCTGCGGGCTGGCCGCATCGTCGGCAGCCGCTCGTTGCCTTTCGTCCACTGGATCAGCACTTACGCCAAGGTCCGCTGGCGCCTGGGGCTGCGGCCCCACTACCCGCATCGGCCGCGCGAGCCTGCCGGCCTCCAGGCCCCCGAATGATCGCGGTGCGAGCGAATGGACGGCCCAGCATTCGGGCAGGCGTCTGCTTGCTTGTCAGTCTGCCCCTCTGCCTGTCTGTATGGGGCGGCGGACGGGGAGGCCGTTCATGACCGTCCGCCTCGCCGTCCTCCTCTCAGGGGGAGGACGCACCCTCCAGAACCTCCTCGACCGCATCGCAGATGGCCGCCTCGACGCAGAGGTGGCGGTCGTCGTCAGCAGCAACTCGACCGCGTTTGGGCTGGAACGGGCCCGCCAGGCCGGCATCCCCACCGCCGTCGTGCGCCGCCGCGACTTCGAAACCGCGGACGCCTTCAGCGAGGCGATCACGGCGGCCATCGGTCCGTATGAAGTCGACCTCGTAATCCTGGCCGGTTTTACCCAGAAGTACCTGTTCCCGGAGCGCTATCGCGGCCGCGTCCTCAACATCCATCCGGCCCTGCTGCCCAAATATGGCGGGCAGGGCATGTACGGCCACCACGTCCACGAAGCCGTACTGGCCGCGGGCGAGACCGAGTCCGGCTGCACGGTCCACCTCGCCGACCACGAGTACGACCACGGCCCCATCCTGGTCCAAAAACGCGTCCCCGTTCTCCCCGGCGACACGCCGGAGACGCTGGCCGAACGCGTCTTCGAGGCGGAGTGCGAGGCCTATCCCGAGGCGATTCGGCTAGTCGCCGAACGCCTGGGCGTCTCCGCCTAACACCCCGGTCCCACCCCTTGCTGCCCTATTGCCTTCTCCCGTCTCATTCGAGGGGAGCGGGCGCCTAAACCCTTAAGGGAAAACCCCTAAGGGAGCGGCAAAAGGCGCCGATTAGTTAATCGAGGACGAAAAGGCAAACCGCCCGAAAGGGCGGGACGCAAAGCCACGGGCCTAAGGTCTCGGGGACTACGGCAGCCGGGCTACCGAAACCAGCCTTTCGCAGCTCGTTACACGCTTCCGTCCCTTCTTGCGAAGCTGCTTCGGCCAAACCCGAGAGCATGGACTGCTCC
>DATMBD010000051.1:0-6641 GCA_035559355.1 Dehalococcoidia bacterium | reverse complement strand
ACGCCCAAGCCGTCCTCATCGACATAAGACGAGAGGCAGCGGCGCAACTGGCGCTGGTGGTACTCGCGGATGCGGCCGGCGGCCAGCTCGAGGGCGGCGCGAAGTTCGGCATCGATGCGCGCCAAGGCAGCGCGCAGTTCTGCGGCCGGCACCTCCAGGCGCTCGTACGCGATCGGGCCGTCGAAGGCCTCCGTGTAGCGGCGAACGGCGGCGTCTCCTTCGGCGCGCACCGCGGCGATGATCCTGCGCACGCTGTCTTCGGGGCTGAGCGCCTCTCCGAAGACGGCGCCGGTCGTCGCCCGGCCGGCTTCTCCCAGGGAAAGCTCTGACGCCGGCTTGCGCTGAAGGATGGAGCGGCGCGCCTCCGCGGCGTCGACGATCCTCATGAGAAGGCTGCCTCCCTGGTCACCCCTTCCC
Source organism: Dehalococcoidia bacterium (assembly GCA_035559355.1). Taxonomy (GTDB): domain Bacteria; phylum Chloroflexota; class Dehalococcoidia; order DSTF01; family WHTK01; genus WHTK01. The sequence goes on along the minus strand of DATMBD010000051.1, from coordinate 6,224 downwards.
GGGAGGCGCGAATGATGCTGCGGGCAGGCGGGCAGACGGGCAGGCGGGCGAATCGGCAAACAGGCGGGCGCGAGTCCGAAAACACTGGGACTGCTACTCGATGATTTTGCTCAGCGCGTACTCGACGATGCCGTGCGCCCCGGCCTTCTTGAGCTTTGGGACGATGACGCGCACGAAGCTCTCGTCGACCACCGTGTTCACCGCCACCCAGTCGGGGTCGGATAGCGACGAAACGGTAGGTTTGTCCAGGGCGGGAAGCAGGCTGACCACTTCGTCCAGGCGGGTGCGCGGCACGTTCATGAGGAGCATGACTTTGCCCTCGGCGGCGATGGCGCCTTTGAGCATGAGGGCTATGTCTTCGATCTTCTGGCGCTTCCAGGGGTCGTCCCACGCTTGGGGGCTGGCGATGAGCCGCGGCGTGCTCTCGAAAACGGTATCGACGATCCGCAACCCGTTGGCCTTGATCGAGCTGCCCGTGACCGTGGAGTCGACGATGGCGTCTGCGAGGATCCCCGGCTTCACTTCCGTCGCCCCGTAGGAGTACTCGACCAGGGCGCTGATTCCTTTGCGCTCCAGGTAGTCGCGCGTGAGGTTGACCAGCTCCGTGGCGATGCGCTTGCCTTCGAGGTCGCGGACGTCCTGCACGGGGGAGCCGTCCAGCACGCAGAGCACCCAGCGCGTGTAGAAGCCGCTGGTCTTTGAGGCGCCAGCGTCCAGGACTTCGACGACCTTGGCCCGCGCCTCGGTAATCAGGTCGCTGCCGGTGAAGCCGGCATCGATGATCCCGGCTTCGACGTAGCGGGGCTGCTCCTGGGGGCGGACGAGCATACACTCGATTTCGGGATCGTCCACGGCGGGGAAGTAGGAGCGGCCCTGGACGCGCATGTTGTAGCCGGCGCGGCAGAAAAGGTCCACCGTGGCCTGCTGCAAGTTTCCGTTGGGGATGGCGAGGCGAAGCTTCCTGGTCTCCAAGCGTCTCTTCCGTAGAAAAACAACGCCTGCCGCGATGGCAGGCATCTATAACTGCCGCTCGCTCATATTACCGCAGCCCAATGTTGGCGTCTATCGAAGACGGGCGCCCAGCGCGGAACATATAATCTATTCGTGGGCTTTGTCACGCGCCCCCAGAGGCTGTTGCTGGCCTTCGCTCTCCTTGGCTTCGGCTTCGTAAGCGCCGCGTGCGGCGCCTCCACGAGACCGGCCGGCCAGGTGCACGTCCTTACATGGGACGGAATCGTCAACCCGGTCATGGAACGCTACATCGACCGCGGCATTGACACCGCGGAGCGCTCGGACGCGCGCGCCGTGGTCATCCTCCTGGATACGCCGGGCGGCCTGGATTCCTCCATGCGCGAGATCATCAAGCGCATCAACACCTCGCGCGTACCGGTGATCGTCTACGTTTCGCCGTCCGGCGGCCGCGCAGCCTCCGCCGGGACGTTCATCACCATGGCCGGCCACGTCGCGGCCATGGCGCCTAACACCACCATCGGCGCAGCGACGCCGATCAACAGCGACGGCAGCGACCTCGAAGGCGACCTCGGCCGCAAGGTGGAAAACGACGCTGTCGCCTATATTCGCGGCATTGCCGAGCTGCGCGGCCGCAACGCCGACTGGGCGGAGCAGGCAGTACGCGAAGCGGCAGCCGTCGGCGAAAACCAAGCCGTGGAACTGGACGTCGTCGACTTCGTGGCGACGGGGATCGAGGACCTGCTACGGCAGTCGCAGGGGCGTTCGGCTGTCGTGGCCGACGCGTTCGGCGGCGTGCGCACCGTGACGCTAGACGTCCAGAACGCCCCCATTTTCGACAACGACCCCAGCCTCTTCGAGGAACTCCTCTACCTGATCGCCGATCCCAACATCGCGTTTCTGCTTCTCAGCCTCGGCGGCCTGGCGCTGGTGTTTGAGCTGATCCATCCCTCGGGGTTGACCGGCATACCCGGCGTGATCATGCTCCTGCTCGCCTTCTTCGCGCTGGGCGCCCTGCCCACGAACTGGGTGGGGGTCGGCCTGATCGCCTTCGGCTTCGCGCTGATCCTCGCCGAGATCTTCGTCACCGGCTTCGGCATCCTGGGAGTTGGCGGCATCGTTGCTCTCCTGCTAGGAGGACTGATCCTGACTGGAAGCAACGAGGTCGGTTTCCAGGTCTCTCGCTGGCTGGTCATCGCGCTCACGGCTGTCGTGGGTCTGATCCTGCTGGGCTTCGCCGGCATCCTGATCAAGGCGCGGCGCATGCCTGTACGCTCGGGGCGCGAGGAGCTAATCGGCTCGAAAGGCACGACGCGTTCACGCCTCGACCCGAAGGGCGTGGTCCTCGTCCGCGGCGAGCGCTGGGACGCGATCGCGGAGGACGCGCCCCTGGAGGAGGAGACGCCCGTTGTCGTCACGGGGCTGGACGGCCTGCGCCTGACGGTCAAGCGCGATCCGACTTCGATTAGGCTCTTGCCGGCGGCTCAGGCGGGGACCCAGCAATCCTAATGGCGCGGCTGGAACTGCGAACTTTCATCCGCGCCCCGCGCGAGCGCGTCTGGGACATCATCAGCGACCTCGCCGGCCAAGCGCGGTGGATGGTCGACGTGCGCCACCTGGAGATCGTGAGCGCGGCGCGTTCCGGCGCGGGCACGGTGATCAAGACCACGAGCGACCTGTTTGGCCTGCCGCTGGTCCGCGATGTCATGGAGATCACGGCCTGGGAGCCTCCCTATCGCTTCGAAGTGCGCCACCGCGGCCAGTTCCATGGGACCGGCGCCTTCATCCTGGAGCCGGCGGCGGGCGGCACCGTCTTCATCTGGCAGGAGGAATTCCAGCCTCCCCTGGGGCCGGCAGGCGAGCTAGGGTGGAGGCTGATCGTAGGGCCCCACGTGCGCCGCGTCTTCGCCCGCTCCATGGACAACGTGCGCCGCCTCGCCGAAGAAGCGGCCGCGCCGGAGGCTTCGGCCCGAACTGGCAGAGGGGCCGCGGAGGAGGCGGGCGGCGGGCGCTGATTGGGCGCCTGCGTTCGCGTGGAGGGTGCGATGCTGCAGGAGGCCTTGCTGCGAAAATGGTCGGCGGTGCGGGCCGGCCTCCTCGACGTGGTGGACAAATTCGCGGAGGCGGAACTGGACTTCCGCCCGGTGGCTGACGGCTATTCAGCCGGCGACGTGATGCGCCATATTGCCCACGAGGAGGAGATCGAGGTCGCCTACGGCCTCGCCCAGGCGGTTGCGTCGCTACCGTCTGCTTTCGAACGAGACGACTTCGCCACGAAGGAGGCGGTCCTGCGGCTCCTCGAAGAGACGCACGCCCGCAGCTTGCGCTATCTGGAGAGTCTGGGGGATGCGGAGCTCGAGGCCGAGTTTACCGCCCCGTGGGGCGCTACCGGCCGTCGCATCGACGCGCTTCTCCACGTGCTCGAGCACGAAATCCACCACCGCGGAGAGCTTTCCTTGATGCTCGGGCTGCTCGGCCGCCAGGGTCTGGACGCGTAGCCCGGCGGCGGCCGCCCCCATGCGGCTGCCGGACGAGGGCCGGCTTGCCCTGCCGGCCCCAAATCCGCAAGCTGGATGCCCTGAGCGTCCGAAACAAGGAGGAAGCAGTGGCGTTCCTGGTTCAGGCACCGTCCGTCATCACCGCCGCGGGCTCGCCGCCGAAGACGATCGAGGAATTCGTAGGGCTGGCGAGCGACGGCAGCCGAGCGGTGAGCATCGCTCGCATGCGGAGCCCTGCAGGCTGGTCAGAGCCGGCGCAAACGCCCGCGTTCGACGAGTACACGCTCGTCCTCGCCGGAGAGGTGCACGTGGAACAGGAGCGCGAGACGCTGGTGGTGCGCGCCGGCCAGGCGGTGAGGGTGCCGGCGGGGGAGCGCGTGCGGTATAGCACGCCGGGCGGCGCCGACTACGTCTCGGTCTGCCTGCCGGCGTTTTCCCCTGACCTCGTCCATCGCGAGGAGGGTTGAGGAAGCCGGGTTACGGCCCGCGTGAGCTGAGCGTCACGTCTCCCGCCTCAACCGTGGCCCTGCGCCCATCCGGAGTCTCGATCACCAGGGCGCCGTCGCTGGTGACGTCGACGGCGCGGCCGCGGAGCTCGCGGCCGCCGCCGCTGGCTACGACATCCCTGCCGAGCGTGACTAGGCACCGGCGCCAGGCCTCGAATGGCGCCCGGCTCCCCGCGGCCGCGGCCTCGTAGAGCGCCTCGAAGCGGTCGCAAAAGGCCGCGAGCACGAGTTCGCGCTCCACGTCGAAGCCGATGGTTTCCTTGACGCTTGTCGCGACCTCCGCGATCTCGGGGTAGGCGCGTGGGTCCAGGTTCACGTTTATGCCCACGCCCACGAGGGCCGCCTCCTGTCCTTCGGGGCCGGTAGCGCTTTCGATGAGCACGCCGGCCACCTTGCGGCCGTCCAGGAGGACGTCGTTGGGCCATTTGAGGTCGACATCCAGAGACGCGCCCCTGCGTGCCGCGACGGCTTCGAGGGCCTCTGCCACCGCGAGCGGCGTGACGAAAGCGAGCGGCCGAAGGCCCGCCGGCAGCGGAAAGAGCATCAGCGTGAAGTGCAGGTTGACGTCCGGAGGCGAGACCCACGCGCGGCCGGCGCGGCCGCGGCCCGCGGTCTGGGACTCCGCCAGGAGAATGGCCCCGGAGGTCACGCGCCAGCGCTCCAGCATGCGCCGCGCGTCGTCCATCGTCGACTCGGTGGACGGGCGGTATATGAGGCGGCGTCCGACGTAATCCGTGTGGAGGTTCCAGGAGAAGAGGGGGCGAGAGAAGAGCGGCAGCGTCTCGAACTGCATGAGGTCCATCTGGCGCCGGAACCGCTCGATATACGACTCAGACAATGCGCCCTTGCCCCTCCGTTTTGCCGACGCGATATCGCGGGCTGACAGGACCGCTTCGTCCCGCTCCTCCGCCGTTCCTTCCGGATTATAAAGAGACCGCCCCGAGCATTCGGGGCGGTCACGTTTCCGCTTGCGCGGCAGTTGCCAGGCTAGCTGCCTGGCGCGCCTACAACTAGGCGGCTGAACCTCCCATAGTCAGTAGGCGGATGGCCAGGCGGCTAGCCTTGCAACGTTGATGGTCCATCCGCATCACCTCCTTTCCTGCCGCCGATACTAGCAGGCTCGGATTCGGGGCGTCAATCTGGTAACGACACTGATCGATTTCCTCCGCGCATCGAGCAGCGACCGCGAGATCGGCGCGTGCGCCGGCCAGGAATGAGGCCGACTCTTCGTGGCCCCATCCTGGGCGCGCCGCCTGCCCCGGGCGGCCGCGTTCAGCGATAATAGGCGTGATGACCGAATTCTTCGACTTGGTTCAGGCCCGAGAGCCTCAGAATGGCAGGACGGCATTCGACCCCGGCCGGCCCCGCCGCTCGAGACTGTGCCGTGCCTGACTTCAAGCTCGTCTCCGATTTCCGTCCCACCGGCGACCAGCCGGAGGCCATCGAGGCCCTCGTCCGCGGCCTCGAGCAGGGGATGAAGCGCCAGACGCTTCTGGGCGTCACCGGCTCCGGCAAGACGTTCACGATGGCCAACGTCATCGAGCGCTGGCAGCGGCCGACGCTGGTGCTGGCGCCCAACCGCACGCTCGCCGCCCAGCTTTGCTCCGAGTTCAAGGAATTCTTCCCCGAAAACGCGGTCGAGTACTTCGTCTCCTACTACGACTACTACCAGCCGGAGGCGTACATCCCCCGCACCGACACCTACATCGCCAAGGACGCGGATATCAACGACGAGATCGACAAGCTGCGCCACGCCGCCACCCGCGCCCTCTTCGAGCGGCGGGACGTGATCATCGTGGCATCCGTATCGTGCATTTACGGTCTCGGCGAACCGGAGGAGTATCAGAGCTTCGTGCTGCGCTTCCGCAAAGGCCAGGCCATCCCTCGCGCCCGCGTCATGCGCAAGCTCGTGGACATGCAGTACGAGCGCAACGACACCAACCTCGTGCGCAGCAAGTTCCGCCTCCGCGGCGACAGCCTCACCCTTCTGCCGGCCTATGAAGAGCTGGCGGTGCGCATCGATTTCTCGGGCGACGAGGTCGAGCGCATCATCGAGATCGACCCCTTGACCGGCGAACTGGTGGCGGAGCGCGAGGAGATCGACATCTATCCAGCCAAGCACTTCGTCACGTCCAAGGACAAACTCGAGCAGGCGATCGAGGACATCGAGGCGGAACTGGATGAGCGCCTGGCCGAGCTGCGCGAGGCAGGCCGGCTCCTGGAAGCGTCGCGGCTGGAAGAACGCACCCGT
>DATMBD010000050.1:0-2826 GCA_035559355.1 Dehalococcoidia bacterium | reverse complement strand
CCGCGATGAGCATCGAGGTCCAGGTCCACGTCCGCGACGCCGTGATCGGCGACTCGACGCTGAAGCACGTCCTGAAGTCCCTCGCAGACCACTCAGACCCAAGGGGGCGGAACGCCTTCCCGTCCGTCGAGACGATCAGCCACGAGACGGAACTCGATCCCCGGACGGTACGGCGCAAGCTCGACAAGGCCGAGGCCGAAGGCTGGATCGAGGTCCAGGAGCCTGCTCGGCAGTGGCGCCCCACCGTGTACCGCCTGAACGTCCAGAAGCTCCAGGAGAGACGGCGGACCACCCCCGAGCAGGGAGGGCATGGCGCCCCCTCTGATGATCGCCAGACAGGGCATGGTGCCCACTCTGGCAGGAAGTCAGGGAGGACACCGTGTCCAGCCAGGGAGGGCACTCAGTCCGTCAGGGAGGGCACTACGCCCCCCGAACCATCAGAACCATCAGAACCATCAGGGAACCACCCTTCCGCCGCTGGCGGGGCGAGCGCGTCGGCGTCCCGGGTCGTATCCCTGATGGAGAAGAGCTTCGAGCGGTTCTGGAGGAGCTACCCGAGGCGAGTGGCGAAGGCTGCCGCCCTGAAGGCGTGGTGCCGCCTCGACCCTGACGAGGCGCTCGCCGAGAAGATCATCCGGGCCGTCCAGAACCAGAAGACGTGGCTCGCCTGGACGAAGGACGGCGGGCAGTACATTCCCCACCCCACCACGTGGCTCAACCAGCGGCGCTGGGAGGACGAACCGCCAGAGGTCGGCCGCTCGATGTTCAGCCCGAAGACGGCGGGCAACGTCGCGACGCTCGACCACGCGCGTGAGTACACGGTCCGCGTCCAGGGTCAACTCCGCAACGGGAACGCTCCATGACGGCCCCTGACTACGAGGCGTTCGTGGAGCGGCTCGTGATCACGGCCGAGGTCTTCGGCGAGCCCCTCTCGCCGCTGAAGGCGGGCGCGTACTTCCAGGCGCTCTCAGACCTGGACCTCAAGGCCGTCACGACGGCACTCGCCCGCTGCGAGCGGAACTGCCGCTTCTTCCCGAAGCCGGTCGAGGTTCGGGAGGCCATCTACCACGACCCGGAGTCCGATCGGCAGCGGGAGCGACTGAAGGGCTACCTGACCTACAGCCTGGACTACTCCACGGTCGACGAGGTCAACGCGATCTACCTCCGCATCTTCCCGCCGAAGTCGGCGCAGCCTGCGCTCACCGCGTCCGAGCCGTCCGCGCTCGGCTCGGGAAAGGCTCCCGCGTCGTGAGACGCAAGCTACCGCCGATCGGGTACATCGACCGCTCGATCCCACCCGGCGACCGCGACGAGCCCCAGGCGCCGACCGCCGAGGACCGTGAGCCGGTGGGCGTGACGCCGGGCGAGCTACACCAGCCGCCCGAGATGGAGCACTGCTCTCACTGCGGCGACTGGCATTCCGCCGAGCCCCCGTGCGCCTCCCGGCTGTGGGACGAGGCGATGGACCGCGCCGTGACCTTGCTGGCCTAGCTACGCCAGCGCGCGAAGATCACGCTCCACGAAGGCAAGGTACGGCTGACCGGCTACGAGCCGACGGACGAGGAGGCCCAGGCGATCAGGAACGCGAAGGCTCAACTACTCGTAATCCTCCAGGCGGAGGCCCAGCAGTGAGCGACCCGGCCCGCGCGGCGGTGGTCGATGGGATGCGCGTCGTCGATGATGAAGCTCTGCTGGCCTACCACGCACTCATCGAAGCACTGAACAGCCAGGACCTCGCGACGCGGCTGATCCACGAGATGGGCGGGCGCCGGATACCGACGGCCCGGCAAGTGAACCTTGCGCGTAGGCGCCGTGCGTTCGCCAGCGGCCAGATGGAGATGACCTTCACGTCCCCGTGTTCCGGTCGGGAAGCCGCGCGGCTGGCGGGTGTCCCGTATTCGACGTGGCGTCGCTGGCGGAAGCCGCCCGCGTCGGTCGTGTCCAGGAAGCGGGAGCCGCAGAAAGCGAGCGGGACCCGAACCGCCACGCGCAAGCGTTGTACGGCATGCGGCAAGGTCAAAAGGCGATCCTGGTTCTATCGTGACGCACACAGCAGTGACGGACGAACGTCACGGTGCCGCGCCTGCAAATACACGCCGAGGCCCCGGAAGAAATCTGCGCCGAAAAGCCAAGTCGCGTTGACTGGCGCAGCCGAAAACCTTCGACTACTCGCGTAAACAATCGGGACTCGCAGAAAGGCGGAGCCGCGCTACGGGACGGCATTGACCCGGATGTGAAGCAGCCGACCCGGAGAAGCCGAGAGCGTGAGGAGGACGGAGATGGACAGCGTAGTGATCGACGGAAGCGTTACGGCGCTGCACGTATTCGTCATGAAGGCCGCCGATGCCAGCACGGATGACCAGCCAGTCAGCATCCCGCAGACCGCCATCGAAGGTAACGAGATAGGCGTCATCGACTTCTACGTGGGCGAGAAGTGGCATGAGCATGGCCGCTGGATCGGCCAGGCATACGTGCCACCCTCGGTTGCCAGGAGCATCGCGACGCAACTGCACGCCCAGCAGGCCCTCTTTGCCGAGCGCCGAGCCTGACCGGCGTCGCCGGGGCGGCATGACGGCGTTGTTCGTCACCCTCACCGAAGGAGGTGCAGCACCGTAGACCCACAAGGATTGAAGTGGTGCGGCTGTGATGACGCGCCACCGAAGAGGCACGTGTGGCTCAACTGCTTCAGGCCAATACACCCTCACTGGACCAGATCGCCCAGGACCCAGCTACGGCGGGCGGCCTATCCGTCGAGGCGGCGCGGGCGCTGCTGGCCCGATGCCTGATCGTCCAGAACGCCCTTATCGTCTCCGCGCTCTCGACCAC
>DATMBD010000049.1:0-2098 GCA_035559355.1 Dehalococcoidia bacterium | reverse complement strand
GCAACCGCCTCTACGTCTTCACGCTGCGGCCGCCGATAACCACCTGCGCCATCTGGGAGCGCGTCCCGCCCAAGGCCGTCTGACCGGCACCGAAAGCGCGGAGGGCGTGCGGGCCCTAACCCGCGGTCAGCCGCCCCTCCTGCCTCAAATAGAGCAGCAACGCCGCGAGCGACTTGGCGTCCACGATGCCGCCGGCGTCGATTCGAGCCAGCGACTCCTCCAGGGTCAAGGCTTCGAGCGTGATGTCCTCGTCATCGTCGCCGTCCGCGGCCTCGGGATGGAGGTCGGTCGCAAGGTAGACGTGGAGGTACTCGGTGCAGAAGCCGGGAGCGCTGAAGAAGCCGCCCAAGTGGCGCCAGTGGCGGGCGGCGAAGCCCGTCTCTTCAGCCAGCTCGCGGCGGGCGCAGGCCTCTGGATCCTCGCCCCGCTCCAGCGTCCCAGCCGGAAGCTCCAGCAACTCCTGCCCGGCCGCATAGCGGTACTGCCTCACCCAGAGGATGCGGCCCTCCGCGTCGATCGGCAGCATCACCACGGCCCCGGGATGATCGACCACTTCCCGGCGGACGTTCAAGCCCGACTTCACCTCGATCTCGTCCACGCGCAGCCCAATCACGCGGCCGGTGTAGATTTCCTGCCTGCCGATGAGGATTGGGAATGGCCGGTGAGGATGCGTCATCGCCTTACGCCTGCGCCAGATCGCGGACGAGCGCGATCTCGTTGCAGCTTGGGAACTTGGGGCAGCGGTAGCATTCGTTCCAGACCTTACGGGGCAGGCTCATGACGTCTGCCTGCACGAACCCAAGACGCTCGAAGAAGGCCGGACGGTAGGTGAGCGCGAACAGCCGCTCCAGGCCGAGCTGACGCCCCTCCTCGATGGTGGCGCGCACCAGCAGCGACCCCAGGCCGCGCGACTGCGCCTCCTCCGCGACCGCGAGCGACTTCACCTCCGCCATGTCCGCCCAGACGATGTGGAGGGCGACGCAGCCGAGCAACCGCCCTTGATCGCGCACGACGTAGAAATCGCGCAGGTTTTCGTAGACCTCTCCCATGGTTCGCGGCAGCATATCGCCGCGTTGGGCGTAGAAGTTGATCAGGTCATGGATCGCCTGTGCGTCGGCGATTCCAGCTTTGACGGCCTGGTAGTGCTCCGACATCGGACGCGTCTCCTTAGAGACAGCCATTATTGCGCCGGCGGGGCGAAGGCGCTAGCGCCGCGGCAGCGGCTGGGCGTTCCCGCCCGGCCGGTGCCAACCCAGCTGCGCCGCCATCCGCACGTAGAAGTCCGTCCGCGGCTTGAAGCGCAGGAAGCGGGCGCGGTGCTCGCTGATCCTCACCTGCACGGAATCGCCCTCGCGCAGGGTGAAGTCGGCCTCGCCATCGACGCTCAGGACGGCCTCCTGGCGCGGCTCAAGCGTGACGTGGATCGTCTCGCTCGCGGGGACCAGCAGCGCATGCCTGGCCGAAAGATGCGGCGCCACCGGCACGATGACCAGGTCAGTCGACTCCGGGTACAGGATCGGGCCGCCGACCGACACGGCGTAGGCCGTGCTGCCCGTCGCCGTCGCCACGATCACTCCGTCGCAGCGATAATCGGCCACGCGGACAGCATCCACATCCACGGCGAGCTGGATGGCGCGGCTGAGCGTTGCCCGGCCGACCACGGCCTCGTTCAAACCATGAAACACGTTGCCGGTCTTGCTCACCTCCGCGCGCAGCATCGACCGCTCCTCGATTCGGCCGCGGCCCGAGAGGATGTCGTTCAGCCGGCCCATGGCCTGGCTGCCGTCCAGCTCCGTCAGGAAGCCGAGCCGCCCCAGGTTGACGCCGAGGATCGGCTTCCCGGCCTCCATCACTCGTCGGGCGCAGCGCAGGACGCTCCCGTCCCCGCCGAGGCAGATCACCAAATCGCTCTCGGCAACGAAGGCAGCCGAGTCCTCCTCCTCCAGCGTCGCTTCGAGGCCGCGGGCTCGAATCGCCTTCTGCAGCTCGATGGCGAGGTCGCGGGCACCCTCCAGCTGCGGGTTGTAGGTGAGGCCCAGGCGCCTCGGCGGCGCCAAGCTGGGCGCGCTCACGAGGCGGCTGCCTGTCTGAGGTGAAC
>DATMBD010000048.1:0-3544 GCA_035559355.1 Dehalococcoidia bacterium | reverse complement strand
ATTCGGCTGCCCCACATCATTTACGGCAGCGGCATCGATGGGGTGCGAGGCATGGCGGACAGAGTAATCCGGAACACAGGGGCGCCTCGCCATGTTCAGGCGTCGGCGGAGAGCTTCTTCTTGCTTCCTTTCCTGCTAAAGGGATCTGAGCTTGTCGCATTCATACACGAACGATTGGGACAAAAGCTGGCCCAGGCAGCGGATATCCGCCTCGTCGAGCCACTGTTCGAAACGCCGCCAGTAGCCGAGGCGATGTATTGGCACACGCGCAACACCTCCGACCCTGCTCACGTTTGGCTGCGCAACCAGCTCAGGGAGATAAGCGCGGAGCTTTGACCATTCGCCACATAATGGCGACCATCCCGAAAATTAATTTCTGATATGCCTCAACTGGGCGTTATCCTGGCGTCACTGATGGGAGGAGTGACAGCCAGGCAACGATCGCGTCCAGCGAGGGACGAAGACCTCCGGGGGCTCGTCGGCCTGCTAAGCTTGGACAACAAGGCCCGGCTCCTGGCAGGCACCGATGGCCGCTTCACGGGAGAGGCGCTGGAGATCGGCCTCAAACGCATGTGCTGGTCGGACGGTCCTGCGGGAGTCTCCATCCGCGCCGGTCCCGATGACTTTCCCCTCCTGACCCCCTGCCCTGCAGCCTTCGCTGCTACCTGGGATCGCGACCTCGTGAGACTCGTCGGCGAGGTCGTAGGCGACGAGGCAGTGAAGCGCGAGGTCCACGTAATCCACGCCCCCAACGTTAACCTGCCACGCAGCCCCCTGGGCGGACGCAACTTCGAGCAGTTCTCGGAGGACCCCTGGCTCACGGGCGTCCTCGCTTCCGAGTGGATGCTCGGCGTTCAGAGCCGCGGCGTCGCCTGCGCCGTCAAGCATTTCGTTTGCAACGACTCCGAGACTGAGCGCCAGACGATGAACTCGCTCGTCAATGAGAAAGTGCTGCGTGAAGTCTATTTGCTGCCCTTCGAGCTCGCAGCCAAGGCGGGCGCCTGGGGAATTATGACGGCCTACAACCGCGTCAACGGCGTCTACTGCTCCGAGCATGCGCAGCTGTTGCGCGGCATCATCAAAGGCGAATGGGGCTTCGATGGCTTCATCATGTCCGACTTCCACGCGACGCACAGTACCGCGCCTAGCATTCGTGCCGGCCTGGACGTCGAGATGCCGGGACCGCCGGTGCATTACGGCGAGCGACTCGCCGAAGCCGTGCGGTCAGGCGAAATCAGTGAATCGCTGGTGGACGAGGCCTTGATCCGCGTTCTGCGGCTCGCGCGCCGCGTCGGCCGTCTCGGTGAAGCTTCACGGGCCCAGACTCAGGCTCACGCCGAACCCCGCCTTATCTTGCAGGAAGCAGCCGCGGCTGGCTTCGTCCTCCTTACGAACGCGAAGCGTCTTTTGCCGCTCGGACAGCTAGTGGGCAAGACAATCGCGGTCATCGGGCCTCATGCCGCTCAACCGACGTACCAAGGCGCCACTTTCGCGCAGGTCGGTCAACGCCAAGACTTGCCGACCCCTCTGGACGCGATACGGAAGCTCTACGGGGAGAAGAACATCGTCCTCCACGAGCCCGGCGTCCTACCTGCGTTCCGCGTCCCGCCCTTGCGCAACATCAGAGTCGTCAGCGAGCGCGACCATGGCAGACCTGGAATGGATGTCGAGTACTTCGTGGGGGAAAGCAACGAGCCCACTGCAACGGAGGTTCGCACTGCGGGCAACTTCATCTGGAATCTACGCATGCCGGGACTGGACCGTATCGATCGAGAAGGCCGCGTGAGGGTTTCCGCTGCAATCTTGCCCGAGGAATCGGGAGTCTATGCATTCCATGCCGGCAGCTCGGCCGCGTTCGAGTTGCGCGTCAACGGCGAGCCTCTCCTCTCCCAGGGGCCGCAGCCGCCCCTGGACGACACGGCCGTGGCAATCCGGCCGCCTATCCTCTCGGCAACGAAGGAGCTGGACGCGGGCGTCCCGGCTTCCGTTGAAATAGAGATGTTCTTCGGCCCATCGCGAGCCCACAGTCTCCACTTCGGCTGTCAGCCGCCAGCTCCCGATGACCTCATGGAGCGCGCGGTGGCCGCGGCCAGGGATGCCGACTTGGTTTTCCTCATCGTTGGGGAGACGCAGGACACGTCCGTCGAAAGCGCGGACCGAACGACAACGCGCCTCCCCGGAAGACAGGACGAGCTCATCGAACGCGTCTGCGCTGCCAACCCAAACACGGTGCTCATCCTGAACGCCTCCCATCCCATCGACATGCCATGGGCAGACCTGCCGGCCGCGCTGATGCACGTATGGTTTCCTGGCCAAGAATTCGCCCCTGCGCTGGCGGCGGTGCTCAGCGGCGAGATGGAACCGGGCGGGCGTTTGCCGGTGACCTTCGCCCGCAGGGAGGCAGACTATCCCACCTTCGATTTGACCCCGGTCAACCACGACCTCGTTTACGAGTCCGAGCCGGCCATCGCCTACGGACATTTCGAAGCCCGAGGCCTTGAGGCACGATTTCCTTTTGGGCACGGGCTCAGCTACGCGGACTTCGCGTACCAAAACTTCGCCGTCATGCAGGCCGGCGACGCAGTTGTGGTGGAGGTGACGGTCCGCAACACCTCCGCGCGCACAGGCAAGGAGGTTGTCCAGGTGTACGTGCGCCCGCCGAGCCACGACGGCCGCGCCCGCCCGATCGAGCTCAAGGGTTTCGCGGTCCTGAGGCTCGGCCCTGGCGAGGCGGGAACGGCGGCCATCGAACTCGATCGCCGCGCCTTTGCCCACTGGTCTCCGGAGTCCGCAGCCTGGGTCGTCGAGCCGGGAGAATACGAAATCCTTGTCGGCCGGTCCTCGGCAGACATTCGGTTCCGGGACAAGACCGCGCCGCGGGCGGGCCGCTGCTAGCAAGGACAGCCATGATCGACCCCTCCCGAGTCGGCCGAGTCGATTGCCACATGCACTACATGCCCACCGGCTTCGACAACCGCCGTCAGGCCTCCGGCGGCCCCGGAGGGAGACGAATGTTGGGCTCGCCTGACTCGGACGGCCGCCCTGGATGGACCGATTTGGCCGAACTGCGCGCGGTAATGGACAGCGCGGGAGTGGACCTGGGCGTCCTTCTCACGTTCCCCCACCATGCAACGCCGTTCCGTAGGCCGGATGAGAGCATTGCCCAAGTAATCAGCCGTTACAACCAGGCGATGTCGGCGGATTTGGAGAAGCTGGGGCAGGACCGGTTCGTGATGATGGCGTCGGTCGATCCACTGAGCGGACCGGAAGGCATCGAGCGCCTCCGCGGCGACCTCGCACTGCCGCATGTGCGGGGAATCGCGCTCCTCACCAACTATGGCGACGTAACCTTGGATGACCCGCGGTTTGCCCCGATCTTCGAGTTGGCCGGTGAGCATGACGTGGCCGTTACCGTCCATCCTGGCAGCGCCTGGCCGTCCTGGCGGGACGGGGCGCGTCTGGGAGAGAGCTCGTTTCTCATGAGCGGGCTTGGCTATTTCTTGGCGGATGCCCTGTGCATTTTTCACATGGCTCACGCCGGCGT
>DATMBD010000047.1:0-7395 GCA_035559355.1 Dehalococcoidia bacterium | reverse complement strand
AGCTCGACCGCGACGGCAACATCAGTCACAACACCGCGCGTCTAGAAGGCAAGACGCTGACGCCGGCCGAGCTGCGCGCCGCCTGCCACACCGCCTCCTTCTTCGCCGAAGACCGTCTCGTCATCGTCGAAGGCCTCCTGTTGCGTCTCGGATCCGCCGGCCGTCGCGGCCGCCGGGGGCGCGCCGGCGGCGCCACTTCCGACCTCGATGAGTTCGTCGAGGTGCTCACTTCGCTGCCGGAGACCACGACCGTCGTCCTTCTCGACGAGCAGGCCCCCGCCGGCTTCCTGGACGCCATCGGCAGCAAGGCGTCGATTCACCACTTTCCGGTGCTGCGCGGAGCCGACTTGCGCGCCTGGGCGGCCGCCCGCGCCAAGTCGCAAGGCGCGGCCTTCGCGCCGGCAGCTCTCGACCGGCTGGTGGCGCTGATCGACGGCCACCACCTGGGCGAACTCGCGTCGGAAATCGACAAGCTGACCACTTACGCCGCCGGCCGTCAGATCGCCGTCGAGGACGTCGATGAGCTGGCGAGCGCCGCCGTGCAGTACCAGTTCTGGGACCTCACGGATGCGGTCATCGAGGGAAGGGCCGACCGCGCCCTCGGCGTGCTCCAGCGCATGGACGCCCGCGACCAACCGCCGCAGTTGCTCAGCTTCATGCTCGTGCGGCAGTACAGACACCTGGTGCTGGCGCAGGCAATGCTTCAGGAAGGACTAGGCGCGGCCCAAATCGGCGCCTATCTGGGGCTGCGCGATTTCCCCCTGCGAAAGGTCATCGAACAGGCGAGCCGCTATCCGGCGGCGCGGTTGGAGCAGGCCTACCGCAAGCTGCTGGCAAGCGATGTCGCCGTCAAAACGGGCGTCCTTGACGCCGATGCGGCGCTCGAGATGCTGATCGTGGAGTTGGCAGAACTGGCAAGAACGCCGCCCCGCCGCGCGGCTCCTACTTAGGGCAGCATCGACGCCTACGCGAGGCGGTCGACGATCGCGTCCAGTTCCTCGTCGCTGTAGTAGTGAATGACGACGCGGCCGCCGCGCCTCCCGCCTAGGACGTCCACTTTCGTCCCGAGCGCCGCCCGAAGGCGTTCCTCCACGGCCGCGACCTCGGCCGGACGCCGCCGCTCTTGCTTGACGCGGCGCGCTCGCCGACCCGGCTTCGCCATCAGTTCGGCATCGCGCACCGTCAGGCGCCCCTCGACTATGCGCCGCCAGGCGCGCCGCTGCTCCTCCGCGTCATCGATGCCGAGGAGCGCCCGCGCGTGGCCCGCGGTGATCTCTCCTTTCGCCAGGCTTGCCTGGATCTCCTCCGGGAGGGTCAGCAAGCGGAGCGAATTCGCCACCGCCGGCCGGCTCCGGCCGACGCGGGCAGCGACCGCGTCCTGCGTTAGCCCGAATTCTTCGCTCAGGCGCTTGAACGCTGCCGCCTCCTCCAAGGGTCCCAGGTCCTGACGCTGCAGGTTCTCAACCAGGGCCAACTCAAGCAGGGCCTGCGGGCTCGCCTCCTTGACGATCACCGGCACGCGGCGCAGCCCCGCCTGACGGGCTGCCAGGAGCCGCCGTTCGCCGGCGATTAGCTGATAGGGGGCGCCGCCTCCGCCTGCCGGGCGGCTGACGATGAGCGGCTGGATCACGCCGTGTTCGCGTATGCTCTCGGCCAACTCGGCCAGGGCGGCGGCATCGAAGACGGTGCGCGGCTGCTGCGGGTTCGGGGCGATGAGATCGATATCGACCTCCTCGACGCCCGGCTGGCCGGCGCTGGGGATGAGCGCGTCCAGGCCGCGGCCGAGGCCGCGCCGCGAGGTCACGTCCCCGCCTCCACGCCCGCACGGTCGGGCAGGAGCGCTGCGATGACCTCTGCTGCCAGCGCGGCGTACGCCTTCGCCGCCGGCGAACCCGCGGCGTACAGGCCGATGGGGAGCCCGTGGCTGGGCGCCTCGCTCACGCGCACGCTGCGCGGGATGACGGTTCTGAAGGTCGCCGGGAAATGCTTGCGAACCTCAGCCGCGACCTGTTGGCAAAGGTTCGTGCGACTGTCGTACATGGTCAGAAGCAGTCCCCCAAGGTGCAATCTTGGGTTGAGGTTGCGGCGCACCGCCTCCAGCGTCTGGGTCAGCTGGCCCAGCCCTTCCAGGGCGAGGTACTCGCACTGGACTGGAACCAGCACCTCATCTGCGGCCGTGAGCGCGTTGAGCGTCAGCAGCCCGAGCGAGGGTGGACAGTCCACGATCACCACCTCGTAACGGCCGGCAATCGCCGTCAGCGCCCGCCTTAGGCGCTGCTCGCGCGCCATCGCCGGCACGAGCTCCACCTCCGCTCCCGCGAGGTCAGGGCCGGACGGCACCAAGTCCAGGCCCGCTTGCGGCGTCTCCACGATTGCCTCCGCCAGCGGCTCCTCGTCGATGAGGACGTCGTAGACGGTCTTGCGGTCGCGGCCGCTAAGCCCCAAGCCCGCGGTCGCGTTCGCCTGCGGGTCGAGGTCCACCAGCAGGCAAGAGACGCCTCGCGCGGCCAGTTCGGCGCCGAGGTTGATCGCTGTCGTCGTCTTGCCGACTCCGCCCTTTTGGTTGGCGACAGCGACAACGAGGCTCTGGAGGCTTGCTGACGTCATCGGCTGCGGATCATCCTTGCATTCCGGACCAACGCCTCGATCTCGGCGCGGCCGGCGATGCGCGCCGCGCCTTCGCCTTCGACGGCGAAGCGGGCTGCGGCGGCGGCGAACCAGCCTGCTTCGATGGCGTCGCTTGTTTCACGAAAACGCACCAGGAACGCCGCGGCAAAGACATCGCCCGCCCCAGTGGGGTCGACTTCGTGCTCGGATTGGAAGCCGGGAATCTCGTCGCGGCCACCGGGGTGCCAGACTGTGCAGCCCAGGGCCCCCCGCGTGAGCACCACGACAGGCACGCTTTCGCGCCAGGCCGCGACGGCTTCGGGCTCGGTCACGTCCTCGTCCGAAACGAACACTGCGTCTCCCGCGAGCCACGCGGGCCTAGGCTCCACCTCACCCGGCAGCACGTGCTTGCCATCGAGCCGCCGCAGCCAGCCTTGGGCGCCGAGGCCCACGAGGCCAGCTTCCGCGGCGAGCTGCCCTGGCAGGCTGACCGCGATGTCCTGCAGAACCGAGGTCAGGAGGACGATCGGCGCGCGGCGCCACTCGGCAGGGATGTCAGCCAGCTCCAGCTTCCGTTCGCAAGCTTGCGCCCGTTGCTCGCGATAGCGGCCGCGATAGACGTTTTCGAACGTCGTCGTCGTGCGGGAAGGCGCTACGCGCCACTCGATATCCGGCAGCAGAGAGGCCGGGTCCACGTCATCGGCGCAAGCCGTCACGACAGCTACGCGCAGCCCCAGGCGCTTCGCCTGGGTCGCGGCGTAGTAGGCGCCTCCTCCCGGACGCCACCCCTGAGGCGTTATATCTTTCACGATATGTCCGGCGAGGAGAATGTCGGGAGTCATGGGGTTCCTAGCGCGTCGGGGTAATCGCCACCTTGCGGCCTTCGCCTTCGCCGATGCTGACGGTCATAACGTTCGGATCGTCGGCCAGCGCCAGGTGGATGATGCGGCGCTCGTTGGGGGGCATGGGCTCGAGGGTAACGGACCGGCCGGTGCCTCGCACACGAGACGCCGTGCGCTTTGCAAGGCTGACGAGAGCTTCCTCACGGCGGCGGCGGTAGCCGTCAACATCGACGCCGAACGCCACGCGCTTGTTGGTCCGCTTCGCCACGAGGAGGTTCAGGATGTACTGAAGAGACGCCAGGGTCTGGCCGCGTCTGCCGATGAGGATGCCGAGGTCCTCCCCTTCGACGTCCAGGACAGCCTGGATCATGCCGACGCCATCACCTGCGGTTACCGGCTCCCGGGCCGTGACTTTCGCTTCCAGTCCCATGAGGCGGATCAAGTCTTTGAGAACGCCCACGGCGACCTCGACGTCGGCAGGGTCGACGGGAACGGGCGTGGGAGCTGGCCTCGCCGGTCGCCTTAGTTCCTGGGGAAGTTCCTCTTCGCCCTCCTCGTACTCTTCCTCTTCCTCTTCGAACGCCTCCATCTCGGGCTCGATGGCTCGGGCGGGCGGCGCTTGGATGGGAGAAGGAGCGGGCTTGGGCGTGACGCGAACCCGGGCCGGCTCGCCGCGGAAGCCGAGGAGGCGGGGGCGCCCTTCACTCAGGACTTCGATGTCCACGTCGGCCCGGGTCAAGCCTAGCTGTTCCAGGGCCTTTTCCGTCGCCTCGTTGACGGTGCGACCTTCAGCCTCAACGCCGTCCACGTCCGTACCTCCTGCGCCGCCGCTTTCCGGCCCCGGCCGCGCCGACTTTGGCCGGACGGCGCGTTTCCTGTTCCTGCTCCGCTTCTTCCTCCGGCTCCTCTTCGCTGCGGCCGAGCCGCTTCACCTGTTCGATTCGTTTCTGTCGCGCCTCGAGCGCCCGCGGGAGTACGGGCTCCTGGGAGAGGCCTATCAGAGCTCGCCAGTTGAACGGCCCCCCGCCGGAGTAGGCGTACTGCATGGCCATCCCGATGACGTTGGACAGCACGTAGTATAGACCGAGCCCGCTCGGCAGGGTGAGGGTGATCCAGCCGAAGATCAGCGGCATCATCAGGTTCATCAGGCTGGCCTGCGCTCGCTGCCGCTCGTCCATGGCCGGCATGGTGCTCATCTTTTGCAGGACGTACGTGGTGGTGGCGACGAGAAGAGGAAGCACGAAGGGGTCTGGCCGTCCCAGGTGCAACCAAAGGAAGTCGGCCGGTAAGGGCAAGCCGCTGCGCAGGTATTCCCAGCCATAGAGCCGCTCCGAAAGCTTGATCAGCGACTCCGGCGATTCGCCGACCGAAATGACGAACGTCCGGTAGAGGGCGATGAGGATGGGAAACTGGAGCAAGAAGCTGGAGAAGCAGCCAAGGGGGCTGACTCCAGCCTCCCGGTAGAGCTTCATCTGTTCCTCGGAACGCCGGCGCGGGTCGCGATATTTCTTCTGGATCTCCTGCATCCGCGGCGCGAGGGCCATCATCATTCGCGTCTGGTGCATCTGCTTGAGCGTCAGCGGCAGCGTGGCCGCGCGGATCAGCACGGTGAGGAGGATGACGGCCACGCCGGCGTTGCCGGTGAGCGTAGTCAACAGGACGAACAAGTTGATCAGCGGCGTGATCAGGAAAATGCTGAAGAAATCGCCGATGAGGTCCATCAGCAGACCGCCTCGGTCCCTTGCAACTCACCGCTGACCGGATCGACGCGCGTGTAATAGATGCGTTCCGCGCCGGGTTCCGGGCGAACGCAGCCGCCGGGCGCGATCAGCACCTGGTCGTCTCCAGCAGTGAGATCCGCGTTCAGGGAGGTGCTCAGCTTCCTTTCCCAGCGCTTCGTCCGAGTAGATGGGTCGATGCCGACGAGCCAGCCGTCATCCGAACCCACGACTACGGTGCCGCGAAGGAAAGCGGGGGAGGCGCGCAGCGGCCCCCTGCCCAGTGGCATTGACCAACGTTCGCTGCCGCTGGTGAGGTCGATGGCATAGACGTTGCCAGCGAAGTCACCCACGTAGGCCGTATCGTCATCGATGGCGGGGCGCCCCCAGATCCAATGCGCCGCCTTGAACGACCATCGCAGCGCGCCGCTTGCGGCATCGACGGCATAGAGCGTGCCGCCGAAACCCGACGCGAGGACGATGGCGCCGGTGACCAGCGGCGTGGAGGCGAGGCCCTTTTCAGCCTGGAAGCTCCAGAGCACGCGGCCGCTCACGGGATCGAGAGCGTAGAGGCCGCCGTCGAGCGAGGTGACGAGGAGGCGGCCGCGGTCCATCACTGGCGTGCCCCAGATGTCGCCGCCAGCTTCAAAGAGGACGGCCGTGCGCACGCTTGCGTCGCGGTTGTCGATTCGCGCTGCGAGCTCCGAGGCGCGGAGAGAATAGACGCGCTTGCCGGAGGTGACGTAGAGCGTATCCGTGGCCGAGTCGAGGGCCAGGCCGCCGATGACGGGGCCGTTGAGTTTGAGCGACGCGGCCGGAGGCGACTCTTGAGTCACACCTTCGCGGTAGTCGGCGGGGCGAAAGGCGTAGACGTAGCCGTTGTAGTCGCCGACGAAGACGACGCGGCCGTCGGCGCTGAAAACGGGCTCGCCATAGATAGCGTGGAGGTCGTCGGCGCGGCCGTTCGGAATCTTCCAGAAATCAGGAAAGCGCCACGCTTGGCTGCCATCCCGGTTGATGCCGACGAGGCGGCCCCCAGACGGCGACACGAGGAGGAGGTCGTTCTTCTGGACGGCTCCGGCCCAACCGCGGGCCCCCGCGGCTTGCGCGCAAGCCGTCACGGACAGCAGCAAGAGCAGGGAGAGGGCCAGGAGGCCCGGCACGCGCCACTGTTTCACGTGAAACATCAGTCGGGGACGGGGTCGAAGCCGCTGCCGCCGAGCGGCCGACAGCGGGCGAGCCGCTTGGCTCCCAGCCAGGCCCCGCGAACGAGCCCGTGGCGCTCGATCGCCTCGTAGGTGTAGCGCGAGCAGGAGGGTTCGTAGCGGCAGACGTTGCCGAGGCTGGGGGAGACGAGACGTTGGTAGAGCCGGATCAGTTTCAGGGCCGCGCGGGCGGCGATCCCCGGCCGCTGGTGCCATTCAACAGCCGCGCTCGCCCCAGCAGCAGGACGAGCTCCTGACGGAGAGCCTGAAAGGTCGCGGCGGCGGCTTCCGGCCGCGCCGACACGACGACGTCGTAGCCTTCGGCCAGAGGCAGGGACCGAAGCGCCTCCCGCAGCCGCCTGCGGACCCGGTTGCGCGTGACGGCCTTGCCGACGCGCTTCGGGATAACGTATGCCAGGCGGCTTACTTCCAGGCCGTTCGGGACTGAGCGCAAGGCCAGCAGTTTGCCGCCGTTGTGCCTCCCTTGCTGGAAGACGCGGTCGAAGTCGGCGCGACGACGCAGCCGCCGGTCGCGAGGGCTTGGCGATACTAGACGGTGAGACGGGTCCGGCCCTTTGCTCGACGTCGTTGAAGCACTCTTCGGCCGACAGCCGTGGCCATCCGGGCTCGAAAGCCATGGACCCGCTGTCGGCGTCGCTTCTTGGGTTGATAGGTGCGCTTTGGCACTGCATCCTCGCGTCAGTCCTGCCCTCGGGCAGGACACTTGGCTTTGTCAGCATAGGTACGGCGGCTTTAATAGTCAATCAGGCAAAAGCGAACAAATGTTTTTCTTCTCGGCGCTTGCGAGACTGACCTAGGCTCAGCCTTTCTGTACCGCCTCGCGCCTGTTCGGTCGGGATTATCCAGCGCCTTGCGTTGCTTCTCGCTGCCGGTCCCGGTACCTCAGCCTTCCGCCCTGTCGACTTCGCATCGCGTTAGTCGGGAAGGTCCGGTTGCGGTTCGCCTGCGTACAAGTAACGGTAGATGGCGTAATTCTCCGCCACGATCTCCACGTAGAGGCGG
>DATMBD010000046.1:0-6580 GCA_035559355.1 Dehalococcoidia bacterium | reverse complement strand
GCCTCTTCCGCCACATGGATCGCTCTCCGGCCGCCGATGATGCTCTGAGCGGCGTCGAGGACGTCGGCGATTACGGCGCTGGTCGTCGGCAGGCTGCCCGCGCCGGGGCCCTGGAAATTCACCCGGCCCACGAGGTCGCCTTCCACTTGGATCGCGTTCAGGACGCCGTCCACCTTCGCGAGGGGCGCATCCGAAGGCAGAAGCGCCGGATGGACGCGCGCTTGCACGCCGCCGTTCACCATGCGGGCGATGGCGAGGAGCTTGATCGCATACCCCAGTTCGGCCGCGTAGCGGAAGTCCTTCGCCGTAAGCTTCGTGATCCCCTCGCAGTAGATGTCCTCAGGCATTATCGTCGAGCGGAAAGCGAGGCTGGCGAGGATCGCGAGCTTGTAGCGCGCGTCCTCGCCTTCGATATCGTTAGCCGGGTCTGGCTCGGCGTAGCCGAGCTCCTGGGCCCGCCGAAGAGCATCGGCGAAGTCTGCCCCATCCCGGCTCATCGCCGTGAGGATGTAGTTCGTGGTGCCGTTGATGATCGCGGAGATCGCCGTCACCGTGTTGGCGATGAGGTCGCGCTTCAAGGGGGAGATGATCGGGATGCCGCCGCCGACGCTGGCCTCGAAGAAAATGTCGACGTCGTTCTGGGCGGCAAGGGCGAGCAGCCGTGGCCCGTGCTTCGCCATGACCTGCTTGTTGGCCGTCACCACATATTTGCCGGCCGCGAGGGCGCGGGAGATATAGTCCACCGCCGGGTCCTCGACGCCCATGAGCTCCACGACGATGCCGATCTCCGGGTCGTCGAGGATTCTGGCGGCGTCGGTGGTGAAGATGGCGGGATCGACATAGGGTCGCTGCTTGGCGGGGTCGCGCACGAGGACGGCCGCCAGCGATAGCGGCCGCCCGAGCTGGCGCGCATAGGCGTCTGACTTTTCGACCAGCATGCGCGCCACCGTCCCTCCGACGTTGCCGTCGCCGAGGAGCCCGACCTTCACGGACCTGTCCTCAGGCATTGAGGGCTCCAATGGCGCGAGCCAAGCGCAGGATCTGAGCCTCCGTGAGGAGATTTTCGGTGGGATTGGCTTCCTTGGCCTGCCTTAGCAGCCGCTCCAAACCGCGGTCGCCCGCCTCCTGCCTGAGCGTGTCGTCTATGGGGCGCACCTGCTTGGCCAGCACCTCGATGATGTAGAAGTCCTGCTTGGTCTCGATGATGCCGCTGCGGCCGCTAATCGAGAAGGCCACCTCTTCCAGCTCCGGGTCGAGGACGCCGCGCGGCACCCACCCAAACTTGCCGCCGTCGTTTTTCGTGGCATCGGTGGAGAGAGCCCTAGCCACGGACTCGAAGGATTCCCCTTGGTCCAGGCGCTGCTTTGCCTGAATCGCGTTGGCCTGCGAGCCGGCCTGGATGAGCAGCAGATCCACCTGTTCGCCCTCGGCGGGGAGCTTGTCCGCGAAGCTGCGCCTCAGCTTCTCCTCCAATGCTCGCGTGCGAACGATCTCGAGGTAGTCGCCCAGCGAAAGCTGCACTCTCGCCAACTCGCTGCGCAGAAACGGCGCCAGGCCGTTGTGGTCGACGTCTTCGCTGAGGCCGAACTCCACACGCAGCTGCGCGTCGACATCCTCGCTGGTTGCGGTAACGCCCTCTTGGCGGGCTGCGATGCGGACGAGCTCTTCGCGCTCGATCGTCGCGATGGCACCTGAGATGCCCTGGCTGATGCCGGAGGGCTGGAACTTGCCCTGCGCCAGGTCGGATCGCAGTCGCCGCTCGAAGTAGGCGTAACTGAATTCGCGGCCGCCGATGCGCAACACCGTCTCGCCCTTCGGCGCAACGCGCTCGCTGTAGTAGCCGTAGGCGATGAGGCCGAGCGCGAAGACGATGACCAAACCAATCCCGCCCAGGAGCAAGATGGCGTTCCGCCTCTCCGGATCGATGTCGGAGAGGGGTCGAAACGGTCTCGGCGCGGCAGGCGTGCGGCGGCTCAAGGCGGGGGAGCCCCCTTCGATAAGATTGGGCTCATTCTGGGGTCAGGCGTTGCAGCCGATCAAGCGCGGGTGGGGAATACGCCTGTGAGCTGGATGTGCTGGGCCGTAAACGGCAGCAAGGCTATGTGACGGGCGCGCTTGAGGGCGATAGTAAGCATCCGCTGATGCCGTGCGCAGGTGCCTGTCTTGCGCCGGGGTTCGATCTTGCCGCGGTCAGACACGAAGCGCCTCAGCTTGGCTGGATCCTTGTAATCGATCGATTCGACTTTCTCGGCGCAAAACTGGCAAACGCGCCGCCGGCCAAAACGGCCGCCGCCGCGACGCCGCGGGCGCTCGCGCTGGCCGCCTTCAGGCGCAGCCTGTTGCGCAGGCGCCTCGGGCGCTGCTTCTGCTGGTGGGTCTGGTCTTGCTTCCTCTGTCGTCATCCTTCAAAGGGTAGATCATCCGCGTCTATGTCGCCAGGGACGTCAGGCAAAGCCGCGCCCTGGGGCCTGTCCAGAAACAGGACCTGGCTTGCGACCACTTCCGTCCGGTAGCGCTTCTGGCCGTCCGGCCCGTCCCAGCTGCGGCTGGCGAGGCGCCCCTCCACGAACACCTTGCGGCCCTTCTGCAGGTGCTGACCCAGAAGCTCCGCAAGCTTGTTCCAGGTGACGACCGTAAACCATTCGGTTTCTTCGCGGCGCTCTCCGTCGCCGCCGAACGTGCGGCTGACGGCAAGACGGAACGTGGTCACGGCGCTGCCGTTTGCCGTATACCGCATTTCGGGGTCCGTCCCCAGGTTCCCGATGAGCATCACCTTGTTAAGGCCGTCCGGCATCACCATTCCCCCCTGCGCCAGCCCCCAAACCAGAGGCTGCCGCTACTCGCCTGCCTTGACGATTAGGTGACGGATTACTTCCTCCGAGATGCGAAGGCTGCTTTCGAGATCGGGTACCTGGCCAGGGTCGAGCCGGATTTGACTGACGACGTAGTTGCCTTCCAGGTGACGCTTGATCGGATACGCCAGACGCCGGCGTCCCCAGTGGTTCACCTCGATGACCTCGCCGCCGCGGCTGACGACGCCCTGCTGCAGCCGATCGAGGCTCTCTTTGACGGCCTCATCGCTGATGTCCGGGCTGAGGATGACTACCATCTCGTATTCGCGCTGAGCCGCCGCCAAATGTGTCTCCTGTCGATGCCAAGTTAAACCGCTCGCGGTTGTGACGGCCGCGAGAACTGGGCCATTCTAGAAAGCCGCCCGGCGGAAAGTCAATGCGCATCGTCTGCGCGGAATTGGGCGCTCGGCTGCGGGGGCCAAATTCCTTGCCCCGCGCCTCACGCGCCAGCGCGTATGCTAAAATGGCGGGCGAAATTGTTAAATCCACTGATCAATGAGTGAGCTC
Organism: Dehalococcoidia bacterium; assembly: GCA_035559355.1. Classification (GTDB taxonomy): domain Bacteria; phylum Chloroflexota; class Dehalococcoidia; order DSTF01; family WHTK01; genus WHTK01. Next base: position 3,221 of record DATMBD010000046.1, on the reverse strand, counting down.
AGCCCGCCTCCGCCCGGCGCGCCCAAGTCCCTGCCCCTTTCCTGGTTAGCCCTCTGCCTCGCGGCCGCGGTCATTTCGGGGCTCCTCTCCGGCGGCCTGGTGGCCCTCGTCGCCGTGCCTGAGGACGGCGAATCCGATACCGCGGACCCACACGACGCCGTCGCCCGCGCCGTCGAACGTTCCCTGCCTTCCGTCGTGGCGATCGTGAACGAGCTGCAACCGCAGGCCGGCCAGCCTGGCGGCGTCGCCGGCGGCGCCGGCTTCATCATCGATGAGCGCGGCTACGTCCTCACCAACGCGCACCTGGTGCAACTGCCCGGTCGCCTCCACGTCCTCCTCCACGACGGCCAGACGCGGGACGCGACCCTTGTCTCCCACGACGCGCCGTTTACGGACGTGGCCGTGATCCGCATCCAGGGCGGCGGCCTTCGCGCCCTGCCGGTGGGAGACTCGGCTTCGCTGTCCCCGGGAGAGACGGTGATCGCCATCGGCAGCCCCGACATCGACTACATGAACAGCGTCACTGTAGGGGTGGTCAGCGCGACGGGCCGGCGAAAGCATGTGGGCCAGGCTTGGCTGGAGGACTTGATCCAGACGGACGCTGCCATCAACGTGGGAAACAGCGGCGGGCCGCTCCTCAACCTGAAGGGCGAAGTAGTGGGGCTGAACACGTTTCGGGACGTCGGCGGCGGTGAAGACCCGCTTTTCGGCATCTCCTTCGCCATCTCCAGCCGCACCTTCCAGCCCATCGCCCGCGCGATCATCGAGCAGGGGAAATATCCGCGGGCCTATTTCGGCATCGACCACGTTGACCTAGACGCGGAGACGGCGGCCCAGATGGGCCTGCGCACGGCAGAAGGAGCGCTGGTCCGTCAAGTGTACGCGGACAGCCCAGCCCAGCGGGCGGGCGTCCGGCCGGGGGACGTCATCGTCAGGATGGGGCGCTTCCCGGTCAACGGTCAGTTTTCGTTCATCAACGCCCTGGGCATGCTCCGCCCTGACGAACGCGTCACGGTCCAAGTGGTGCGAGGCGGGCAGGTGGTTGAGTTGAGCGCCCAAATGGTGCCGAGGTGAGAGAACCGGGACCCTTCGACCGGATTCTGGAGCCGGAGGCGGAACACCGGGACCGCACGGCGCCCATGATCTTCGTGGTCATGGGAATTCTGGGGGTCATCCTCATCGTCCTGGTGGTCTCGCCGTTCTCGATCTTTGGCAGCGGCAGCGAACAAGGCCCTGCGTTCTCCGGCCGCGCGGGCGCCGCAAACGCCAAGACGCCCAAGGTGCCCGCCGGGTACGAGGCCCTCAGCCGTCTCTTCGATGACCTGGAGGCTCCTAAAGGCACGAAGGGCCCCTATGCCCTCACGGTCAATCTCCTGCAGCCCGTTAGCGATGGCCGCAACCTTGCCCTCTACACGTACGAGAACGGAAAGTGGGAGCGCCTCGCCTCCGCCACCCTCGTAAATAGCGGCACCGCGGCGACCGGCGAGGTCCAGGAGATGCCACCGAACGTGGCCGTCCTCCGCCTGACGGCCTCCGCGGTTCAGATCTCCGGCTGGCTGCCCGCCGGCGCGCAGCCCGATCAGGAGGCCCTCAGCGTCCTCACCACAGTCAACCCGGTCGACTACGCCCCGAACCCGGACGGGACGCTCGCCGGCTCGGCGCGGTCCATTCCCCAGGCAAACGCCAACGTCGTTCCCACGGTGCGCGCCTCCTCGCCGGAGCAGGACAATGCCGTCAACACCGTTCTCGCCTCGCCGGCGTTGCGCCAGGAGCACATCTCGGCCCTGGTCCAGTTGGCGCTCCAGCCGGGCAACGCCGGCGTCGATATCGACTACCCCCGCGTCAACCCCGCCCGAAAGGCGGATTTCACGGCCTTTATCACCGTCCTGGCGGACCAGCTCCATCAGGCCAACCGTACCCTGAGCGTCACGCTCCCGACGCCCGTGAAAAGCGGCGTCAGCTGGGACACCGGCGCCTACGACTGGCAAGAGATCGGCGGCCGCGCCGACACGATCAAGCTTCGCGGCGTCGCCGACCCCTCCTTGTATTACGAACGCATGCCGGAAGTGCTCGGCTTCCTCAAGGACAAGGTCGATCCCGGCAAGGTTATCCTCGTTTTGGACCGGCGCAGCCGCGAGAAGGCCAGCGACGGCCTCCGAGAGCTCACTCTCCATGAAGCCCTGAGCCTGGCCAGCGAGATCGAAGTGCGGACGCCGACTCAGATCGCGCCGAATACGTCAGTCCTGATCGTCGGCAAGAACATCTTCCAGGACGATGGCGCCAGCGGCCTTCGTTGGGATGAGAAGGCCTACGCCGTCTCGTTCGAGTACCCCGGCCTCGGCGGCCAGCGGACGGTGTGGATCGAAAACGCGTTCAGCGTCGCCTTCCGCATCGACCTGGCGCGGCGCTACGGACTCGGCGGCGTCGCCATCTCGGATGTCTCCTCAGACCCGGCCCTGCCGGCGATCTGGGACACGCTGCGCGTCTATGCCGAGACCGGCAACGTCCAGCTCAGCAAGCCGAACGGCGTCCTCCTGAGGCCTACGTGGCAGGTGCAGGCCGGCAGCAGCGAGGCGGAGGCGAAGGGCAATATAGTCTGGAAAGCGCCGCCGCAGCCGGGCAGCTACGACGTATCGCTCATCGTCAGCGACGGCGTCATCCGCGCCATGCGCAAAGTCGTCCTCGAAGTCAAACCGTCCACGTCACTGCCTTAGAGCCATGCCCCTGCGCGTCATCGGCGGTTCCCGCGGCGGCCAGCCGCTGAAGGGCCCCCTCCGCGGCGTTCGGCCCACCGCCGACCGTGTGCGCGAGGCGCTGTTCGAGATCCTGGCGGCCCACGGCGCCCGCTTGGACCGCGTCCTCGATCTATACAGCGGCACCGGCGCCCTCGGCATCGAGGCCTTGAGCCGCGGAGCGGAGCACTGCGACTTCGTGGAAGCGGACGCGAAGGCGTGCGCCCTAATTCGGGAGAATCTGGCGCGGACGGGCTTCGGAGACAGGGCTCGCGTCTTTCCCTTGCCCGTCTCCAGAGCGCTTCCCAGGCTGACCGGTCCTTACACGCTGGTGGTGGCTGACCCCCCGTACGAGTATGATCGAGCCGAGCAGGAGCTGACGGCCGTCGCCGAGAGCGGCCTGCTCGACCCGAACGCGACGCTTGCCGTGGAGCATTCGAAGCGGCGGCCATGGCCGGAGCGGCTGGCGGGACGTGAGCGTCTGCTGAC
>DATMBD010000045.1:0-3749 GCA_035559355.1 Dehalococcoidia bacterium | reverse complement strand
TTAGGTCCGCCGCCTGCGGAGCGACCATGTGCACGCCGAGGACCTTGGTGTTCTCGGGGTGGATGACCATCTTGATCAGCCCGCGCGTCTCCTTGATCGCCTTCGCCTTGGGGATGCGCGCCACCTCGACCGTGCGGCAAGCGCAGGCGCCCAGCCGCCGCATCTCCTCCTCTTCCGTCAGGCCGACGGTCGCGACCTGCGGGTTGGTGAAGACGGCAGCCGGGATGGTGTCGTAGTCGATGGTGAGGCCCTTGGCTTCGAAGGCGTTGGTTGCGGCGACTGACCCCACCTTGGCGGCCACGGTCTCGAGGAGCATGCGGCCGACGACGTCGCCGGCGGCGTAAATGCCGGGCGCCGTGGTCTGCAGGTGCTCGTCGACCTCGACGAAGCCGCGGGCGTTGACGCGCACGCCCGCCGCTTCCAGGCCCAGGTCCTCCGTGTTCGGCCGCACTCCCGTCGCCAGCAGCAGCTGGTCGGCCTGGAAGGTATGCGTCTCGCCCATGACCTCCGCCTCGACGAAGCGCGTGTTGCCCTCCTGCCAGACGCGCTTGATGTCACAGGCGCAGCGGATGTCCATGCCCTCATCCTCGAGGACGCGCTGCAGCTCGTCGGCGATCTCCGGCTCCACCCGCGGGAGTATCTGCGGGACCTTCTCCAGGACGAGGACGCGCGTGCCGAAGTGGAGGAAGGCCTGCGCCAGCTCGAGGCCGGTCGGCCCGGCGCCGACGACTATCATCGACCCCGGCAGCTCCTCCAGTTCCATGACCTCGCGGTTGGTCACGTAGTCCACGCCCTCGATGCCGGGGAAAGGCAGGACGGCCGGACGCGAGCCGGTGGCGATGAGGAACCTCTCGGCCGTCAGGCGCTTACCGTTGACCTCCACGGCGTCCGGTGAGACGAAGCGCCCGCGGCCCTCGATGTAGTCGACGCCGTTGAGGGCGCCGAGGACGTCGACGTAGTTGGACTCGCGCAGGGCGGCGACGAGGCGCCGCTTTTCCTGGATAGCCGCCTTGAAGTCGAAATTGGGCCTGTGGCCGTCCTTCAAGGCATCGAACGGGCTTCGCGGCGGATAGAAGAGCTCGTCGCCGACGGCTAGGAGGTGCTTGCTGGGCACGCAGCCGACGTTGACGCAGGTGCCGCCGATGGGCAGGCCGTCGTTGATGATCGCCGCGCGCACACCGACGTCGGACGCCTTCGTCGCCGCCGCGAACGCCGCCGCGCCGCCGCCCAGGATGATGAATTCGTAGTCTGGCATGGCTGCGCTGTCCCTTTCCGGTTGTTAGACTCAGGCTAGACCCTGGAGAAACTCCAAGGTCAAGCGTCGTTCGAAGGGGAAGCCATGAACATCCAGCAAGCGGCCGTGGCCAGCGGCCTGACGCCGGACACGATCCGCTTCTACGAGCGCAGCGGCGTGCTGCCGCGCCCGCCCCGCCGCGCCAACGGCTATCGCGACTACACCACGGGCCACGTCCACATCCTGCGGCTGGCGCGCGGCCTGAAGCACCTGGGCGTTCCCCTGAAAGAGGCGGGGCGCATCCTGGCCGTTGCCCACGACGGCACCTGCGGCGAGGTGCGGCACGACATGATCGAGGCGCTTGACCACGCCCTGGCGCGCATCGAAGCGCGGCTGCGCGACCTCGCCGCGGTACGGGAGCAGATCGAGGCCATCCTCGATGGCCTGCGCCGCATGCAGCCCGCGGACGAGTCCGTGCCCGGCATGGCGCCCTGCGATTGCGTGGACATCGTCTCCACTCTCGCCTGAGGGCCGCGGTCGACTTCCTCCGTGGAGCCTCCGGTCTTCGTCCAAGCAAGCCGCGGACGCGACGTTTTGGGCGATGGCGTCCGTGATCGAGATAAGGCGGAGCTTCCCGATGCCCGCATCGTCTTTCTTTGGGGCGCGGGCGCCAACGCGGCCTGCGCTACCTACGGCGCTCAATCGGCGGCCAGGGCGGCGACGTGCTCTTCCTGCCGAAGCGGCTCATCCGCTGCGCCGTGGAAGACAGGCTCGTGGCTGCCGTCATCGAGGCGCTGATCGAACGTATTTCCCGGGACCAAGTCGTGATGGCGGCGAGCGAAGGCGTCCCCTATCTGCACTTCCAGTAGCTAGTCCCCATTAGGGTGCTCCCCTTCACCATTCAGCAGGAGTACATGCCTGCACCTACAGATAAGAGAATCGATTTCCTGAATGCTCGGCATTCTCCCCATGAAGGTCTGGCGTGGTCCGGATCGCCCCCTGCGGGTCCCGCAGGCCTGAAGAGCTAGGTGACTGGTGACTCGAGCGGCAAGCCGAAGACCCAACGCGCGTAGGCAAGACTGCGGTCCTCCCAAGACGTGCCGGCGTGGCTGGCTATGGCATGGATGTCACGGCCGGCGCGGTGAATCGGGTTGTCGGCGTCGATGCCGTGAGCGCCCACGGCAGTGAGCAAGCGGTCGACCGCCTGAACGCAGAGCTTCGTTGCGTAGCCCAGGTCGCGCTCCCAGCGGGCGAGTTGCTCCGCAGTCATCTCGCGCTCCGCGCGCCCGGTCTCGACGGCTTCGGCCATATCCGCGCGCATCAGCGCAAGTGCCGCGTCGACCTCAGCCGCTGACTCGGCCAGCCGCATCTGACGGCCTGCTGTTGCCCTGCCTGGCCGTGCGTTTACCTGGCTGATGAACTCCTCGACCGCGCCTCGGGCGACGCCCAAGGCAGGGCTAGAGGTATTGATGAAGAAGAACGGTATGAACGGTATGCGGTAGATGTAGGACTCGTTTAACGCCGCGCCGGGCCTGGCGCCCCAGGCCGACGTCCATGACTCCGGCACGAACGCGTCCTTCACGTCCACGTCCTTGCTGCCCGTAGCCGCCAGGCCCATGGGATGCCAGGAGTCGTGGTCGATCTCAAAGTCCCTCTTGTTCACCAGGCACCAGGGAGCGCGGCCCCTTTCCCCGTCCAGTGGGCCGCTGAACAGAACCCATTCCGCGAAATCAACGCCGCTGGAAAATTGCCAGCGGCCGTTGAGCCTGTAGCCTCCATCGACGCGCCTGATCGTGCCCGTCGAAGGCGAGACAGCCGTGGTCATGAGGGTGTCCGGGCCGGTGCTCCAGACTGCCTCCTGCGCCGGCTCAGGCATCATGCCGAGCAACCAGGCATGACAGGCGACCACCGAGAAGACCCAGGCGCTGGAACCGCACCCTCGGCCGAGCTGATTGCAGAGCTCTACTTGTGTCGGGCCGTAGTCCAGCTCCAAGCCGCCATAACGCTTGGGGACGAAGACGCGGAAAAATCCTGCCTCTCTGAACTCATCGATCGTCTCTTGTGGCAGCCGGCCCTCGGCCTCGGCGCGGGCGGCTCTCGCCTTCAAGGCTGGCACCATCGCCTCTGCCTCGGCAACGAGGTTCGCGAGCGTCAGCGTTTTCATGCTGCTTGCCTCCTGAGGCGCGGTCTGCCAGCGAGTCTATTTCCTGGAATGGGATTAGAAAAATCGATTATCGGCATGCCAGAGATGCGAATGCCGAATGTACCAAGAATTCACCGTGCCGCACTCTAAAAGGAGCCAGCACGCTCGATTGCAGTAACGGCCAGCGCACGGCGGCAGTTGTCGGAGCCCTGTTAGCCACTCGCAGAAGCGGTGACCGCCGCCATCATTGCCTTCGCGAGCGGTATGGAGGTGCCTTCGTTGAGCTGCCAGGTGCACAGGCTATGCGTGCGCCAGCCGGCGGCTTCGAAGGGCTCACTGCGCGCTATGGCTTCGGCTGCCTCGCGAGACGGG
>DATMBD010000044.1:0-9459 GCA_035559355.1 Dehalococcoidia bacterium | reverse complement strand
CGGGCGGCGTCGATGGCCTCAACGCCCTCGTCCCGCACGGCTCGCCGGCGTATCGCGACAACCGGCCCCGGCTGGCTATCCCTGAGGATAAGGTGCTCGATATCGGCGGCGGTTTCGGCCTCCACCCGGCGCTGGCGGATTTCAAGCGCTTGCTCGACGCCGGCCACCTGGCTGTCGTGCAGGGCGTTGGCTACCCGAATCCGAACTTCTCCCACTTCAAGGCCATGGACATCTGGCAGAGCGCCGACCCCGACGGCAAGGCGGCCGACGGCTGGCTTGGCCGCTACTTCGATGGCCTCGTCGACGCCTTCGGGCACCCGCTCGCTGGCCTCAGCGTCGGCCGTAGCCTGCCGCGCTCCTTTCAGGCGCAGGAGGCGACGCTGCCTGCCGTCGGCAGCCTCGAGTCTTTCGCCCTTCAGGGGCCGCGTAATGCGGTGGACGCCGCGTCCCGCCAGACCAGCCTCTTGCGCCTATACGACGTCTACCAGCCGGCGGGCACGCCGTTTGCGGCGCTGCTGGACGCCACCCTGGACGGCGCCGTCCAGAGCTCCGCGGAGCTGATGGCCGCGCACGCGTCCTACCGCCCGGCCGTCGAGTACCCCGACAGCTCGTTGGCCACCGGCCTGCGATTGCTGGCGGAGCTCATCGATTCCGGGGATGAGGCGTCGCCCCTGCGCGTGGGCCACGTGACCCTTGGCGGCTTCGACACGCACGCCCAGCAGCCGGCTGTGCTGGAGGCCCTGCTGGCGCAGCTCGGCGCCGCGCTGTCGGCTTTCTGGCAGGACGTCGCCGCTCACGGGCATGGAGACGACGTGCTGGTCATGACGTGGTCCGAATTCGGCCGCCGCGTGCGCGAGAACGCGAACCTGGGGACGGACCACGGGTCCGTGGGGCCGATGTTCCTGATCGGCAACGCCGTCAAGCCAGGCCTCCACGGCGAGCCGCCCAGCCTCACCAGTCTGGACGACGGCAACCTCCGCTATACGGTCGACTTTCGCTCCGTCTACGCCGCCGTGCTCGAGGGCTGGCTGGAAGCGCCCGCGGACGCCATTCTCGGCGCTCACTTCGAGCCCGTGGGGGTCTTGAAGACCTAGCCGTGTGCTGAAGGCGGCTTGAAAGCTCGACTTCGCTGTTGGCCGCGGGACTAATCCCGCCGCCGGGCTGCGTAGCCGCTACCTAAGGCAGATCCACGGGGCCGGCGGCGGTGCGGACCAGCGGCACCTCGCCCGCGGCGCATTCGCCTTCGCCGCGGATCACTTCGAAGAGGTCCGTGTGGCCCCAGTCCATGTACATCTCCAGGTCCTCCGCCAGCGAGCCAACCCACTTGAACTCCTCGAGCGGCTCCTCGAAGCGCTTCGGCCCCACCCGCTCCACGAACTCTACGAAGCTCTCGGACGGGCTGGAGCGCTCCGCCAAGTAGACCTGCAGGATGCGGTCGATTGCCAGGTGCGCCTTCTTCGCGGCGACGCGCGTGACGCGGGTGGCGAACTTCTCGATGCCGGCGTAGCCGACCCCTCCCAGGAAGATGTCGTAGCAGGGTACCTCCAGCTTGCCCACCTTGTAGGACGATCCCTGGAGGCCGATGCCCGCAAGGTGGTGCTGGCCGCAGCCGTTCGGGCAACCGCTGATCTTGACCGTGACCTTCTGGACCTCAGGGTCGTCGTACCCGAACTTGATCAGCTCCTCGCGCATGCTGTAACCAGCCTGGTTGGAGGACGTGATCGCCAGCTTGCAGCTGTCTGCGCCAGGGCAGGCGACGACGTCTGTCAGGAGGCCGGCATCGGCATCGCCGAGGCCGATGGCCAGAAGCTCGCGATGGAGCATCGGCAGAGATTCCTCCCGGACCCAGCGGAGTATGAGGTTCTGGTTTTGGTTGGTGCGGGCGTGGCCGCCGGAGTACTTGCGCATGATCCGGGCCAGCTCGCGGAACTGGAACGTGCTGATGTTGCCGATCGGGATAGTCACCGTCACGGCGAAGAAGCCTGCCTGCTTCTGAGGGGTGACGTTGGTCCAGCGCCACCGCTCGTAGCCGGGGGCCTTGCCCAGGCCGTCGTCCGGGACGGGGTCGCTGGGCACTTCGGGCGCGAGCTGGGTCAGCTTCGCCATGTCCAGCGGCTCCTTGGCCCACTCCTTGCCCAGCTCCTCGATGACCTTCTCTCGGAAGGCCTCGGGTCCGATCTTCTGCAGGAGGAACTTTATGCGAGCCTTGTTCAGGTTCTTGCGCAGCAGGCCTGGCAGGTCGCCCTCGCGGTCGAAGACGCGGAGGACGGCCTCCGCAACCTTGATGTACTCGCCGTCCTCGCAGCGCGCGAACTCCCAGATCGTGTCGGCCTTGCGCGGCATCGTCGAGGTGCCGCCGCCCACCCGCATCTCGAAGCCGATGACCTCGTTGCCGTTCGCGTCGACCTGCTTCTTGGCGATGAAGCCGAGGTCATGGAAATTGGAGCCGGCGCAGTCGTTCGGGCAGTTGGAGAAAGAGGTCTTGAACTTGCGCGGCAGCCGCTGGCAGATGGGGTTTCGGAGCATGTGGCGGGCGTAAGCCGTAAGCCAGGGCGTCGTGTCGAAGACCTCTTCGGGCGCGATGCCGGCGTAGGGGCAGCCGGTGATGTTGCGGACGGTGTGGGCGCAAGCCTCGCGCGTCGTCAGGCCAACGCGGCCGATGATCCGCATGACCTCGGCGGCGTCGTCCAGGTTGACGAAGTGGAACTGGAAGTTCTCGCGCGTGGTGATGTGGCCACGATGGAGGCCGGAATACTTTTCGGAAACCTCGGCGAGCGCGTCCATCTGATCGGCCGTGATGCCGCCAAAGGGCAGCTTGATCCGCATCATCTGGTTGTTTTCCTGGCGCTGCCCGTATGTCCCCCGCGAGAGGCGGAAGAGCTGGAACTCCGTCGGGTCCTCGTCGCCGATCCGGAAGCGGCGCGCGCGCTCCTCGAACTCGTCGATCTCCGCAAAGTCGACCGCGAGAACGTAGCCGGGCTTCAGCTCCGGCACGCGGTCGTGCTTCTTTTCGCCTTGCCCGTTCTGATTGACCATGGCTTTTCTCCGCCGCCAAAGTGGACTTTGTTGACCAGGATGTAGACAATTTTGTACCCCGCCAAGGAACGTGTCAACAGAGCTTCGCCGAAAACCCGGATTAGCACTCTTGACTAGAGAGTGCTAATCCGGCTAACTTCCTATTGGTACGTCCATCTGATTGGCTTCTCGCATTCAAGTTGAGGACCGGGAGGTTGATCGTGGTCGAAGCCTTGAACTCCGCGCTCAGCGCGGCCCCAATCCTAGACACCGACGCCGATTTTTACCTGCGGCTGGTCGGCCTTCCCCGAGAGGACCGCGAGTCGCTGATGCTGGAGAAGCTCCTGCGCGAGCTGCGCCAGGATCCGGGCGGCCTGCGTGAATCGATCTTGCGCCGCTTCCGCTCCTGGCTGCGACTTTCGAGAGAAGACGGTGCTCTCATCGCCGCCTCCTATGGCCGCGCCTTCGATGCTCTGTCTCCGGAAGAACAGCGGACTCTTCAGGAGGCGGAGCGCGAGGTGGTCATGAACGGCCTCTCATACCGGGACTTTACCCGCCTGGCGGAATTTGTCCCGTGGCTGCGCGCATGGGACGCGCCGCCACTACCCAGTCGCCCTGCGGCGCCAACGCCGCCGGCCCCGCCCTGGCTTGCCGCCGTAGCGGCGATGCGCGCTGGGGCGTGAAGCCTCTTGCTGGCCGCCCCGCTAACATGTCCGTGTGGGGCGCAGCTATCTCTCCCACCTCGAATGCAGTGCCTGCGGCGCCATCTGGTCTGCCGATGAACTGCATACGCTCTGCCGCGCCTGCGGCAAGGTCCTCTTCGCACGCTACGATCTCGATTCCGCGCGGACGTCACTGAAGCGAGACGACTTCGGGAGCCGCGAGCCCGGCATCTGGCGCTGGCGAGAGCTGCTGCCGGTGCGAGACGAGGCGAACATCGTCGCCCTCGGGGAGGGCGGCACCCCCCTCCTGCGCGCCCGAGGGTTGGAGCAACGCCTCGGCGCCCGCGAAGTCTACATCAAGGACGAGGGCCTCAATCCCACCGGCACCTTCAAGGCGCGCGGCCTTTCCGCCGCCGTTTCCCGTGCCAAAGAGTTGGGGGTGAGCAGCATCGCCGTCCCGTCGGCCGGCAATGCGGCGGCCGCGCTCGCCGCCTACGCCGCCCGTGCCGGCATCGAGGCCTGGATCTACGTGCCCCGCCACACGCCGGAAGCAATGATGAACGAGTGCCGGGCCTACGGCGCCCGTATCCGCGTGGTCGACGGCCTCATCGACGATGCCGGCCGGCTGATGCGCGAAGATGGTGCCGGACGAGGGTGGTTCGACGTTTCGACCCTACGGGAGCCGTATCGCGCCGAGGGCAAGAAGACCATGGGCTACGAGATCGCCCAGCAGCTGGGCTGGCGTCTACCCGATGTCCTCGTCTATCCCACCGGCGGCGGCACCGGCATTGTCGGGATGTGGAAGGCGTTCCAGGAAATGGAGGCGCTGGGCTGGATTGGGCCCAAGCGACCCCGGTTCGTCAGCGTCCAAGCGGAAGGATGCGCGCCCATCGTCAAGGCTTTCGAGTCCGGCTCCCGCACCGCCGAACGCTGGCCGGAGGCCCGGACCATCGCCGCCGGCATCCGCGTGCCCGCGGCGCTCGCCGACTACCTCATACTCGACGCGGTCCGGGCTACGCAGGGAACGGCAGTGGCGGTCTCCGACGCCGAAATCCTCGCCGCGATGGCGGAGATGGCGAGGCTCGAAGGCGTTTTCGCCGCGCCAGAGGGTGCGGCCGCCTATGCCGGTTACAGGAAGCTCCTGGCGCACGGCGCCTTGGACCCTTCCGAAAGCGTGGTGCTCTTCAACACGGGGTCCGGGCTCAAGACGCACGAGCTTGCCGAAAGCCTGCCTGCGCCAACGTTCTAATTCGGCATGGCGGAGTGGTAGCATGAACCGCGCCTTCCTGGAAGGCGCATCCTCTCGATCGGCTGAGCTAAGGGCGGTCTCCCAATGAAGGTCCATTCCTTCCACCTGATGCCGTACCCCTACCTCCCGGAGGACTTCCGCGAGCGCTACCGCAGCGTCTACATCGACATCCCCAGCGAGCTCTACGACCCCGTCCGCGGCCACCAGGTCTACAACGACTACCTGGACGAGCTCGAGTACGCCGATCGCCTGGGCTTCGACGGCGTTTGCGTCAACGAGCACCACTCCAATGCCTACGGCCTGGTGCCGTCGCCCAACCTCATGGCCGCGGCGCTGGCGCGACGGACGCGAAACGCCGGCCTCGTGGTCCTCGGCAACAGCATCGTCCTCTACAACCCGCCGACGCGCGTGGCGGAGGAGTTCGCGATGCTGGACGTCCTCAGCGGCGGCAGGCTCGTAGCGGGCTTCCCTTTGGGCACGGCAATGGACACCAACTACGCCTACGGTCAAGTTCCGCTCACCCTCCGCGACAAGTATCACGAGGCGCATGACCTCATCCTGCGGGCATGGACTGAGCCGGAGCCCTTCGCGTTCAACGGCAAATACACGCAGCTGCGCTATGTGAACGTCTGGCCGAGGCCGCTCCAAAAGCCGCATCCGCCGGTCTGGATTCCCGGCGGGAGCTCCCCCGAGACGTGGGAGTGGGTGGTGGAAAAAGACTATCTCTACGCTCACCTCAGCCTCAGCGGTCACGCGAGCGCCCGCCGCACGCTGGGCCGCTACTACGCCCTCGTCGAAGCCGCCGGCAAGGAACCGAATCCGTACCGGGTGGGCATGACCCAAGCCTGCTTCGTCGCCGAGTCCGAGGACGAGGCCGAAGAGCTGTACTCGGAGGCGGTGAGCTACTTCTTCGAGAAGTGCCTGTACATCTACCGCGGCTTTGCCGACGTCCCCGGCTATCGCTCCCGCCGCGCGATCGAGGAAGGCCTCGCGCAGCAAGGATTCGGCTTGCAGCCCCAGACGCCGAGCCGCCTGGGCGGAGGTGGGCTGAGCTGGAAGCAACGCGTCGAGCAGGGGTCGGTGGTGGCCGGCACGCCCGAGCAGGTTACCGAGCGCCTGCGGGAAGTCTGCAAGGAGTTGCGTGTCGGCCACCTGATGCTGCTCCTGCAGCTCGGCAACCTCTCGAAGGAGCGGACGATGCGCAACATCCAGATGGTTGCGGAGAAGGTCCTGCCCAACCTCCGAGACCTCTGGAGCGAATGGGAGGACCGATGGTGGGTGCGGCCCCTTGAGGGCTCGCGGCGGGCTTCCTTGACCGGGAAGTAGCCCTCACTCAGGGTCAGCCAGGACGGCGAGGGCCGGCTGCAAGGTTTGGTCAGTTAGCAAGCGGAGAAGCGAAGGCATGGCACACGCCGAAGACAGGGTCAGCGTCCGGGACGGAATGTTCAACGTGACCGTGCGTCATGGCGGCTCCGGAGAGCCCTTGGTTTTCCTCCACGGCGCCGGCGGCCAGGCGACTTGGGACCCGTTCATGGACCTCCTCGGCGAGCGGTACACGGTCTACTCGCCCGTGAGCCCCGGCTGGCCCGGCTCGGAGGGCATCGAGCACATAGACGACGTCGTCGATATGGCGCTCTTCTACCTGGACCTTTTCGACACCCTCGGGCTCCGCGGCGTGAACCTCGTCGGCAGCTCGCTCGGGGGCATGTTCGCGGCAGAGACCGCAGCCCTTGGCCGCGAGTACGTCCGCAAGCTGGTCCTCTGCGAACCGGCCGGCATCTGGCTGGACGAGCATCCTTACCTCGACTTCTACGCTGCGAGCCAAGAGGAACTCCAAAAGGCCCTGTTTTACGACCCGGAAGCGATGGCCGCGCGTATGCCAAGGCCTGATCCCGAGGACAAGGAAGCGCAGGCCAAGATGGCCCTTGACCGCCAGATGGCGCTGGCCTCGGCGAGCAAGTTCACCTGGCCGATTTGGGACAAGGGCCTCAAGCGTCGCATCCACCGCATCAACGCCCCGACCTTGATCGTCTGGGGCGAAAACGACGGCTTGATTCCTCCCGTCTATGCCCAGGCTTTCCAGAAGCTCATCCCGGGGTCGAAAGTCGTGATCATCCCGAAGACCGCCCACGTGCCCATGGTCGAGCGGCCGGACGAGTTCGTGCGCGTGGTGCGCGAGTTCCTCGAGGCTCAGTAGCGCGACCGGCCTCGCGACGGCGCCGCGCGTGCGGACATTCGTCGTCTGGAAAGGCTGCCCGACGCCTGCCCGACCTATCCCACGGCTTCATAGTTCGCCGTCACGACCTGATGGCCGCCGTTCTCCTCGTAGGCTTCGGCCTTGTCCAGGCCCAATTTCTCGAGGACGGGCGTGTCCTGGATCGAGAACAAGATGGCGTCTTCGCTGCGAGAGGTGTTGGCGTGCTCGTGGGCAGCCCATGGCGGCACCACCAGTACGTCCCCCTTGCCCCAACTGAAGCGCACGCCGTCGATAATCGTCTCTCCGTTGCCGCGCTCGACGAGATACACGGCGCTGCCCGTGTGCCTGTGGGCCCTGAGGCGTTCACCGGGGCGGATGAGCTGGATGAAACACGCCATGGTCGGCAGGACGGGGCCGCCGGTCTGGGGGTGCTGGTACTCCAGGCAGATGCCGTCATACGGGCTGCCCGGCTGCTCTCGCGCAGCCATCAAGGCCTCATAGGTCTTGTCCCAGGCGTAGATCAGGAGCGGCGAGGACAACGGCTTTTCTTTCACCCAGGTCGGCGTCAGGTGGGAGTGGGCATGAAGCCGCTCGGACTCGTTGTCGGCCTTGCGCAGAGGCACCTGGGGCACGTCGTACAACTCGAAGAACATGGCTTCGAGGGACTGGATCAACGGCACGTCCAACCCGTCAAACCAGACGACGCGTTCGTTCGTAAGGTTGCCGTGGTCGTGCCAGGTCCAGCTCGGCGTCAGGACGAGGTCGCCCGGCTTCATGTAGACCCGCTCGCCGTCGACGGCGGTGTAGGCGTTGGTGCCCTCGATGATGAAGCGGATCGCCGTGGGCGTGTGGCGATGGGCGCGCGCAGTCTCGCCGGGGAGAAGCATCTGAATGGCGCCCAGGAGGCTGTTCGTCGTCGCCCACCGACCTTCGAGCCCGGGGTTGAAGAGCTGGAGCGCCCGGCGCTCGTCGCCGATTGGCACCACCTCGCCGGCCTCGGCCAGCACGGACTCGAACAGCGACCACTTCCAGATGTGGGCCTTCATCTTCGGCATCGGGTGAACGGTCATCTGGCTGGCCAGTTCCCAGAGACCATAGATGTAGTTGTCGTGGATGCGCTCGTGGAAGCGTTCGGAGGCGGTCTTAGAGGAAGTGTCTGCGGTCATGCGCCCCTCCTTTCGGGCAGGCTCTGTGGCAATCATACGCCCCAGGCAGACGAGAGGTCAGAATGCAGGGCGTGGAGCGCAGAGTACAGAGCGCGGGTGTAGGGTACGGCGCAGCCGCGCTTTGCCCTTTGCTCCCTTCTCTCTGTAGGCTTACGCCATGCTGCAGACGACGATCGTTGGCTCGCTCCCGAAACCTACCTGGCTGGCCGAGCCGGGCGTGTTGCGCGCCCCCTGGCGCCTCGAGGGCGACGATCTACGCGCAGCCCAGGACGATGCCGTGCGCATCGCCCTCCTGGAGCAGGAAGAGGCGGGCCTCGACATCGTCTGTGACGGCGAACAGCGCCGCCGTCATTACATCTGGGGCTACCTTGAGGGACTCACCGGCATTGACACCGAGCGTCTAGGCCAGAAGCGCTCCCGTGGCGGCCGTTACACGGAATCGACGGCGGTCGCGCGCATCGTCGGCGAAGTACAGCGCCCCGCACCGGTGCTCGTAGAGGCGACGCGCTTCGCCCGCGCCCACACCCAGAAGCCACTCAAGGTCACGCTGCCCGGCCCCATGACGATCGTCGATAGCACCCTGGACGAGCACTACGGCTGGGAGGAGAAGCGTCTGGCCATGCACTTTGCCGCCATCCTCAACGTCGAGGCGAAGGAACTGGTGGAGGCGGGGGCGGAGGTCATCCAGTTCGACGAGCCCTGCTTCAACATCTACCTCGACAAGGTCCAGGACTGGGGCATCGAGGCGTTGGAGCGCGCCATGGACGGCGTCCGGGCAAAGAAGGCGGTCCATATCTGCTACGGCTACGGGACTGAGGTGGTACTGGCCTGGAAGCGTCGCAACCAGGACTGGGGCCACTACTGGGTGACACTGCCCCTCTTGGCGAAATCAAGCGTCGATCAAGTGTCGGTCGAATGCGCCGCGTCCGGGGTCGACGTGGCCGTTCTGGGCACGTTGGAGGGGAAGGACGTGCTCATGGGCGTCATCGATGTAGGCACAGAGGAAGTCGAGACACCGGAGCAGGTGGCCGCGCGCATCCGCTCGGCGCTGCCGTACGTCTCGCCTGAGCGTTTGTTTCCCTGCACGGATTGCGGCATGGTGCCGCGCAGCCGAGAGGCGGCTCGTGGCAAGATGCGGGCGCTCGTCGAGGGCGCGGCGATCGTCAGACG
>DATMBD010000043.1:0-4840 GCA_035559355.1 Dehalococcoidia bacterium | reverse complement strand
GAGGCGGGCGATGCCGCCGTGGCCGAGCCCTACGTGGGGATCACGGAAGCCGGCAGCGTCACGCCGGGGCTCTTCGCCATCCAGCCGACCGGCGTGTCGACGGCTCCGATCAGGGAGGCGGTCGAGTCGTTCCTGGCTTCCTTGGGGCCTGCTCGGGACGAGGCGATGTTCCCCATCGATAGCGACAACTGGCGGCGGTGGAGCAACGTGCACATGTTCATGATGCGCCACGGCGTCTGCTTGGAGCGCCTGGACGACGCCCAGCGCGAGCGCGCCCTCGACGTCCTGCGGGCGACTCTGAGCGCCAAGGGCTTTCGGACGTCGCGCAGCATCATGCAGCTGAACGAGACCATCCGGGAGATAACGCGGCGCGACATCGAGTTCGGCGAGTGGGTCTACTGGCTGAGCGTCTTCGGCGAGCCCTCGGATACGGAGCCGTGGGGCTGGCAGCTGGACGGGCATCACCTGATCATCAACTGCTTCGTCCTGGGCGACCAAGTCGTCCTGACGCCAACCTTCATGGGCTCGGAGCCCGTGATCGCGACCGGCGGCAAGTACGAGGGGGTTCGAGTCTTTGACGAGGAGCAGGAACGGGGCCTGGCGCTGGTCCAGGGGCTGGATGCTTCGCAGAAGGCGAAGGCGGTAATCGGATCACAGCTGCCGTCGGAGGTCTTCGCCGTAGCCTACAAGGACAACATCCTCCTCGAGCGCCAGGGTCTGCGCCTCGATGCCCTGACGCCGGGCCAGCGCGAACTGGCGCTCGCGCTCATCGAAGCCTATACGGGGCGGCTGAGGCCCGGCCACGCCGAGGTGTGGATGGAGCAGGTGCGGCGTTGGCTGGACGAGACGTACTTCGCCTGGATCGGCGGCACGGAGGCGGATTCAGTTTTCTACTATCGCGTCCACAGCCCCGTAATCCTGATCGAGTTCGACCACCTGCCGGGCGTGGCGCTCCATTTCGACGTGCCGACGCGCAACCACATCCACACCGTGGTGCGGACGCCGAACGGGAACGACTATGGCAAGGACCTGCTGCGTCAGCACTATGAGCGCCATCACGCCAAGTAGGGGGCGCCGGAAATAGACGCTGCCGCACGGCAGACGAAGGCGCTGCGGCCGGAAGCGGCGGTTTTAGTTTCGAGGTTGGCGCTAAAGGGCGTTGAGAACGTCGATGAGCTGGCGGATGCGCCCGTAGTGGTGCTGCGGGTAGAAGGCCAAGCGCTCGAACTCCAGGTCGTCATTGTCCCGGACCTCCCGGGGGGTGGGATCGATGACCTCGAAGTCGCCGTGGTCGAGGAGGTCCGCGAAATCGCGGCGGATGCGGCCCAGCGCCTCCGGTCCCGGCGCACGCTTTAGCCTCAAGATCAGGCGGTCGCCGACAAACCGGGCCGAGTGGTAGTTGGCGTAGAAGCGCTCGATCTCGTCGACTGCCTGGCGAGGCGTCGTGGCGATGGTCATGATCGAGAGGTCGCTTTCGTAGATGAAGTCGTTGGCGAGCAGCTGTTCCCGGTTGAACTCAAGCCAGTGGCGCCAGTAAGTGCTGCCTTCCGGTTCCAGAAGGACGACGGGGTGAAGGTCGCTCTTGCCGGTCTGAACCAGGGTGAGGAGCTCCGTGGTCTCGTCGAGCGTGCCCCAGCCGCCGGGGAGGAGGACGAAGGCGGCGGATTCCTTGAGGAACGTGACCTTGCGTGTAAAGAAGTATTTGAAGTTGATGAGCTTGCCGTCCTTGGCGATGTACGCGTTGGCCGGGTTTAACCCCGGCAGGCGGATGTTGACGCCGAAGCTGTGCTCGGCGCCGGCGCCTTCGTGGCCGGCGGCCATGATTCCCGGGCCGGCGCCCGTGATCACCATCCAGCCGCGGCTCGCGATCAGGGAAGCGAACTCGCGGGCGGCGACGTAGGCGGCGTCGCCGGTTTCGACGCGGGCGGAGCCGAAAATGCTGACCTTGCGCTGATTCCGATAGGGAGCGAAGACGCGGAAGGAGTAGGCGAACTCCTTGAGCGCATCGTTGACGAGCTTGAGCTCGTCGCGAGTGGCTTTCTGGATGACGAGGCGGACGGCGGAAGTGACGATTTCGCGCGTCAACTCCAGATCGCGATTGCGCGGCTCGCCGTCGCTGCCGGCGACGGCGGTTTTCAGGTCTTCGAGCAACCGCGCCACCGCGGCGTCTAGGCCAGGAACGCCGGTGGTATAGACGCGGCGGGATACAGGCCCGCCGGGCCGGCGGGACTTCGGCTCCAGCGGCTCGATGGCGCCGCGTTCTTCATCCTGCTCATCGGTCACGGGATGGGCGCGCTGGTCGGTGAACTCAGGCTCTGGTTCGGGCATGGTCCTCGTGAAAGATAACGGCCGCGTACGCCGCGGCCGGTCTGCTTTCTGGAGCGGCCAACGGGAATCGAACCCGTGCCTCATCCTTGGGAGGGACGCGTGCCGCCACAACACCTTGGCCGCAGCTCCACAGACCATGTTAGCGGATTGACGGCCAAGCCGCCGCCAGGTCAATCGCGAAGGGGCCGCGGCGCGCGGACCAGAACGGCGGGCAAGCCTTTCCCCTTCCGCTGATGCTGTCTCAGGCCCCTAATCCGGGCGAGCGTCGATGCGGGAGTCGTCGATGGTGACCAGGTGTTCGGCCGTCCAGACGGCGAGGAGGCCCTTCCGGGCCGCGGCGGCGATCTTGGCTGGCGCCGAAGGGTCGGCGAGGAGGGAGACGTAGCCTTCCTGCTCCAGGCGCACCCGAATCTCCGCTTCGCTCCAGTCCGCGACCTCCGAGCGCTTCGGTTCCTCCCCGATCTCCTTCTGCACGAGCTCCCGCGCGACGCCAACGCCCATGGGTTGGGCGAAGAGGTCGCGGCCATCCTCGCGCAAGGCTTGCCATTCGGGCGAGGCAACGGCGCGTTGCAGCGATTCCAGGTCGTCGAACCACATCTCGGCCCAGCCGTCGTGGGTCATGGGACGGATGGAGTAGGCCTCGAAGATGGCGTGGTTTTGGACGTAGCGGCGAAGGCCTGGCACTTTCGCGCCGAGGGGACCGTGGACTTCGTACCAGTGGTCGAAGAACTCCGGGGGCGTGAGGCCGGGATGGCGGGAGGCGACGAAGATGGCCTTCACCATCGACGGCGAAGTGGGACCGTCCACCACGACGCGCTCGGCAGCGATGACGGAGGCGCGTTTGTGGTGCAGGGGCCAGCCGGGCAGGCGGTCGAAGAGCTGGGCGTCATCGGCGCGCACGGCCTCGCGCAGGGCGATGTCCTCCGGCGCGTTTGGCGGGTTGCGGAGCGAATCGAGGTCGTCATACCAGAACATGGAGACGCCGTCGAACGTTGGCGCGGGGTCTTTGCCGTAGGCCTCCGGCAGGGTGAGGTGCTGGACGTAACGGCGCAGGTTGCGCGTCTTAGCGAAAAGCGGGCCGTGACTCTCCGCCCAGTAGCGGTGAAACTCGGCGAGCGTGCGGCGTTCGGGGTTCTTGATGGCCGGCGCGAGTACTTTGATCATCCGCTTTCACCTTTCGGCTGCCGGCCCCAGCGGGCCGTTTGACGTCATTCCTGGCTGCTAGACGCCCCGGCCGCTGACGTGCTCGGGCACGATCTTGAGGATGAGCCGCACTTCTCCCGGGCGTTCCGGGTAGCGCGTGTCCGGGCCGCGGTACTTGCGGGCCAGCTTGTTGATGTGCTCCCAGGCGCCTTCGCGTGTCATCTCCACCACGCGGCCGCGAACCTGCAAATATCGGTAGGGGTCATTGGCATCGACAACTGACAGGGCGACGCGGTTGTCACGCGCGAGATTACGCGGTTTCTGGCGGCCCTCCGCGGTGTTGACGAGAATGTGCGCGCCGTCGTAGTCGACCCAGACGGGCGTCACCTGTGGGGAGCCGTCCTTCATCAGCGTCACGAAGTGGGCCAGGTTAGGCGCCTCCAAGAGCGCTCGCTGAGCGGCGGTGAGGGTCACGGCCATGGAGTCTCCTGACTGCTACTTCTCCGGCGCAACGACCGAATCGGCCTCGATGCGATAGACGACGCGGTCGCCTGCGGGAGGGCGCTGGGCCGGCTCGCTGCCGGTGTACTTCTTTGTCACCTCCACGAACCCGTCGACGGCGGCCTCGCCCCGGACGATCTCGACGACGCGGCCGCGGATCTGCACCGGCGGGAAGGGCTGGTCGATGTCGGCGATCGAGAGGGCCACGCGGGGGTCGCGTTCGATGTTGCGTGTCTTCACGCGGTCGACGCCGGTGCTGACCAGGATTTCGTCGCCGTGACGGTAGACCCAGACAGGGGAGACCTGGGGCGAGCCGTCTTTCATGATCGTGGCGATGTGGGCGAAGTTCTTCTTGTCGATGATCCGCTTTGCGCCGTCGGACAGGGGGACGCCCATGCGATTGCCTCCTAAGCTGCGAAACGGGAGTGAACGCGGGATTGGGTACAGTATAGGAGGTTGTCCAGCACGGGAAAGGAGCGGCCGTGGACGCGTATGCAGCGATCGTCACGAAGCGGGACAGGCGGGAGTACGCGCCGACGCCGATTGCGGACGAGGTCTTGCGCCGCATCCTCCAGGCTGGCCGCATGGCCGGCAGTTCGAGCAACAGCCAGCCGTTGAGGTTCATCGTCCTCCGCGACGCCGCCCAGAAGGAGAAGCTGGCGCCGGCCGGGCCGGGGACCGGGCCCCTGGTGCGGGCGCCGCTGGCGATCGTCATCTGCCTGGAGAAGGGCCGCCGCGATTTCGATGTCGGCCGGGCCGCCCAGAACATGATGCTCGCAGCCTGGAACGATGGCGTCTTTAGCTGCCCGATAGGCCTGCGGGACGACGCGATCACGCGCTCCGTACTGGAGATTCCGGACAATTACGC
>DATMBD010000042.1:0-2209 GCA_035559355.1 Dehalococcoidia bacterium | reverse complement strand
GCCGCGCTCGGCAAGACGTCGACCTTCGAGTCCGTGTCGGGAGGCGACTTCCTGCCGTTCACGATCGTGCCCGTCTCGTTTCTTTTCGCGCTCGCCGGCGCCGCCATAGCCGCCGCAGCGATCGTCGTTCCCGCGTTTCTGGCCGCCAGGCGGGGTATGGTCGTCTTTCTCCGGGGCGCCGCTCGCCCCGGCAAATCGCTCCTCCAGCGTTATTACCTGGACTTCGCGCTCGCGGGGGTATCCGCCTTCGCGCTATTCCAGTTGAACCAGAAAGGCAGCGTCTTCGACCCGAGGAGCGTGGGCGGCTGGTCGGCCGACCCCTTGCTGCTGCTGTCGCCGCTCCTGCTTATCCTCGCCGTCGGCGCGCTCATGTTCCGGTTTCTGCCGCTCGTCCTTACTTTGATCGGACGGGGGCTGAACGCCACTGCCGGCCCGGGCGTGGCCCTGGCGTTCTGGCAGCTGACCAGGAGCCCGGCTCGCTATACGCAGCTCGCGCTGCTCGTGGTCATGGCCGCGGCGGTGGGCACGTTCGCCGCCACCTACGGCGAGACGACCGACCGCAGTCAGGAAGAACGCGCCCTCTACGCCGCTGGCACGGACATACGCCTGACGGGGCTCGGCAGCCTGAGCCGCGAGTTCAGCAGCGAGGCCACGCAGGCCCTGGAAGAGGTACCCGGCGTGGAGCGGGCGGCCACGGCTACGCGTTCCACCCATACCATCGGCCCCCTGCCGAGCTTTGGGGCGCAGGTCGCCCTACTGGGAATCGACCCCGAACGGGCGGCAGACGTCCTCTGGTTCCGAGAGGACTTCGCGTCTGAGGACTTGCGCAGTCTGCTGCGCCGGATCCAGGGCTCGCAAGTGGTCCAGCACGGCATCCCCGTCCCCGGCGAGCCGACGGCCCTCTCAATCTGGGTCAACCCCATTGGTCCGCGCGAGAGCACGACACTCTGGGCGCGCACCGTGGACGCGCGGGGCGTGTTCCGGTTCCACGAGTTCGGCCGCCTGGGCTTCGAAGGCTACACGCGCCTGGAGGCCCCCGTGCGGCCGTCCGACGGCGTCGTCTACCCGATCGCCGTCGTCGCCATCGTCATGACGCAGGCCGAGAGCCTCAACGACGCAAGCAAGAACGTCCTCTTCGATGACCTCGAGGCCGTCTACGCGGACGGGACAACGGCGATGCTGGAAGACTTCGAGGGCGCCTACCGCTGGGAACCAATCCGCACGGCCACGCGCAACCGCGACCAGACGAGTCAGGTAGGCCAAAATGCCCATTCCGGCAATGGCGCCGCCTTGTTCTCCTTCCTGACGGGCACGGGTGCTCCGATCCGCGGGCTGCAGGTAACCGACCCGAACATTCCGCTGCCCGCGCTTGCGAGCAAGGGCTTCATGAAGGCGACGGGCCTCAAGGTGGGGGGGCAGGTGGAGCTCGTCTTCGGAAAGCTGCTCCTGCCGATCAGCATTCAAGGCGTGGTCAACTACTTCCCTACGATGTACGAGGAAGACGCCGGCTACCTGATCATCAACCAGGAGCACCTCTACTACTACGCAGGCGTCACCAGCGAGAGCTACTCGAGCGCGCGGCCAACGGAGGTCTGGCTGTCGCTTTCGAAGGACAAGAACGCGCGCGATCAGGCTAAAGCTGCGTTCCTTGACCGATTCGGCATTCCGAGGGGCCAGATCATCGACCGCGAGCAAATCCTCGAGGACATCCGCACCGACCCCATCGTGCGGGCGGGCGGGAGCGGCATTCTCCTTGTGGCGTTGGTGGCCGCCTTCGCTATTCTCGCTCTCGGGTTCGCGCTCACGCTCTATCTGGGCGGCCAGGCGCGGACGATAGAGGTGGCCGTGATGCGCGCCGTCGGCCTCTCGCCGCGACAGGTGTTCCTGATGATCGGCCTCGAGTACCTGCTCATCGCGGCCATCGGTCTGGTCATCGGTACCATCGCCGGCCTGAGGATTTCGGACACGATGCTCTCTTTCCTCAACGTCACGGACGCGGGGGCGCGCGTGGTGCCGCCGTTTGCGCTCGTCACCCGTTGGGACACGGTCGGCGTGGCCTTCGCGGCCGTCGCTATCGCCTTCGTCGCGGGTGTGCTTGCCCTCGCGGTCTACTTCCTGAAGCTGCCGGTCAGCCGCGTCATCCGCCTAACTCGCTAGTACCGGCTGACTGTCTGCTGGCTGGCTGACGGAGCTTGGGCCCTTACCTAGG
>DATMBD010000041.1:0-6977 GCA_035559355.1 Dehalococcoidia bacterium | reverse complement strand
AGGGGAAACAGACCGGCGCCCGGATGACGTCCGGTGGCGGCTGGAAGGGCGTCGAGGGCTTGCCGTCGAAGTAGGCAAGCAGGATGTCGCGCATGGCTCGGAAGGCGATCGTCGTGCTGAGGATGTTCGTGAGCGGCGCGTTGTCGGCGTTGCCCGCCCAGACGGAGACGACGATGTCAGGTGTGTAGCCGAATGCCCAGGTCTCGCCGATCTTGCCGCGATCGGGCCCATTGGGGTCGTAAGGTTCGCTGGTACCGGTCTTCACCGCCACCTGATGGCCGGGAATGGCGAGGCCGCCGCAACCGAACGTCAAACACTGGGCGTTGGGATCCGTGAGGATGCTGTTGACCAGGAAGGTCTCTGCGGCCGGAGCGACGCGGACCTCCCTGCGCTGAGAACCGACGTCGTAGAGCACGCGGCCGCCGCGATCCGTAACTCTAAGGATGGAAATCGGCTCCAGGGGGAGGTCGCTGCCGGTTTCGAACGAAGGCCTTCCTCTCATGACGCCGCCCGCAGCGAGGACGCTGTAACCGTGGGTGAGGTCCAGCTGCGTCAAGTCGACGCCGCCGATCGCGATCGCCGGGCCGTAGGAGCCGGTCAGGGTATCGAAGCCCAGCTGCCGCGCGAAGCGGACGATATCCGGAACGCCAATCGCCTGCGCCACCTTGAACGCCGGCACGTTCAGCGAGTTGCCGAGGGCCGAGCGCAACGTGATCGTGCCTTGGAAGTTGTGACCGGGGTTGGTGGGCCGGAATATGGAGCCGTCTGGGTTTCGGTAGGCGACCGGCGAGTCCTCGATCGCCGTCGCGGGCGCCCAGCCGAGCTTGAGGAAGGATTCCAGGTAGACGAACGGCTTGAACGATGACCCCGGCGAGTTGAGGCCGAGGACGTTGTTGTTTTCGCCCTGGATCTCGGGATCGAAGTAGTCGCGGCTGCCGACCATCGCATAGATTTCGCCATTACGTGGGTCCATGACCAGCACGGAGCCGTTGTGGGCATTGGTGGAAGCCTCGTACTGGGCAATCCAGCCTTTCAGAATCTGCTCGGCCAGTTGCGTGAGGTGGAGGTCCACCGTCGTCGTGACGACGAGGCCCTTGCGATAGACCGCGTCTTTGCCGAAGAGTGCCTCCAACTGCGGCTGCACGTAGCTGAAGACGAAGTGAGGAGCCTGGACCGGAAATTGCGGGGGCACCACCTGGATGGGCTCCGCCTTTGCCGCCTCGATTTCCTCCGGCCTGACCGTGTAGTAGGCGTCCGGCCCCACCTTTATCGCGCCTTTCGCGGCCATGAGGTCTAGAACTTCGTTCCGACGCGCGAGGGCCGCCTCCGGATGGAGGAAGGGGCTGTAGGCCGAAGGCGACTGCGGCAGTCCGGCGAGCAGAGCGGCCTCGGCGAGCGTCAGCTCAGAGGCGTGCTTGCCGAAGTAGCCGAGGCTGGCGGCTTCGACGCCGTTATAGAGGCCACCGTAGTTGATCTGGTTGAGATACCACTCCAAAATCTGGTTCTTGTCGTAGCGTTTCGTGAGCTCGATGGCGTACACGGCCTCCCGCGCCTTGCGCGCGAGCGAACGGTCGTCGCGCATGTCCGCCGGGAAGTAGACGTTCTTGACCAGTTGCTGGGTAATCGAGCTGCCGCCGGAGCCGTCCAGGAAGCTCCCCGAGAGGGGGTTGAGGTTTTCCCAGACCGCCCGCAGCGTACCCTTGGCATTCACGCCCGGATTGTCGTAAAAGCTGCCATCCTCGGTGGCGATGGTTGCGGCACGCAGGTGAAGGGAGATCTGGTCCAGCGGTACCGGCGAGCGAAGCCCGTCGCGGTCGTCCACGTATTCGTAGAGGACGTTGCCGTTGCGGTCGAGGATGACGGCGCCCATCGACGGCTGGTTGATGTCGAGCTCCGAAGGCGGCACGAAGTCAGCCGCGTAACTGATGTAAACGAGGACGCCGATCCCGAAGGCGCCAGCGCTCCCCGCCATGCCGAGCGTGAGCGCGGCCTTCGCGAGGTTGCTCCAGAGGCCTCGGGTCATGCGGACTCCAGCGGCGGCGCGCAGTCGGGCGCGGGTGGCTGCGCTGAGCCGCCGCAGGCCCCGCGATCCCCGTTCGGCGGCATCTCGGAGGGCGCGCCGAGCCTTCGGCCCGTAGGACGCCGCCGCAGCCGCAACAGCTGCCCAAGCGCGACCGGTCAGCACCCGCAGCCGCTCCGTTCCCGCCCTGGCCCGAGGCCGACTCCAGGCAAAGATCTGTCGCGCATGGCGCTGCAAGAGGGAACCCATCTCCCGGGCTCGCCGCTGAAGGTACTCATCAGCCCGGCGCCATCGAGAGCTGAGCGCCGCCAGCAGCACGGAGGCGCGGGGCTGCAGAGAACCGCCGGCCTTTCTTGTCCGGGCATGGAGGCGGCGGGCGAAATCGAGAAGGCGTGGAGGAAGCATCGTTCTACAAATCGGGCGCCGAGACAAAGACTGGAGCGGTGGTCCGTTGCGTGGTTCGGCGATTTCCAGGATAGAGTGTATAGCCCCGCGACGGCGTGCCCGGCTAACGGACCGGCCTTACGACGCTGCACGGGCATAACGACGGGTGGGAGCGGACTCCGCGGCGAAGGCCGCGATTCAGGCCGTTCGGCAAGCGAGCGTACTACGCGGGCCAGCCCTCCAGGCGTTGCGCCATCTCCCAGAACGCGAGCTCGTAACGGCTGCTGGTGAGAAAGGCGGCCTCTACTCGGTCGAGGACCGAAGACGGCAGGTCCGCCGCCAAGCGGTCGAGAACTGCGCGGCACCAGGAGGCGAGCTCAGCGAACTCGTCAGAGCCGTACATCTCCACCCACTGCGCGCAGAGCGGCTGCCGCGGGACGCCCCGCTTCTTGAGCTCAGTTCCTACTTCGCTAAAGCCCCACATGCAGGGGAGGAGGGCGCCGACCAGCTCCGCGTACTCGCCCAGGCTCGCCGTCCGCAGGAGAAAGTCCGTGTATGCCTGCGTGGTGGGCGCCTTGCGCTCGGCTTGCAGTTCCTGCGCCTCGATTCCGAACTGCTTGGCGTAGGAGCGGTGAAGGTCCATCTCCGTGGTGAGGGTCTCGTGGCAGAGTCGTGCGAAGGCGGTCATCGCATCGAGGTCGGGCGCGCGCGCCGCGGCGAGCGCGAACAGGCGCGCGTAATCGATCAGGAACAAATAGTCCTGCTTCACCCAGAAGCGAAACCGTCCGAAGTCCACAGACCCATCACCGATCGCCCGGACGAAAGGGTGGTCGTGCTGGGCCTGCCAGATGGGGGCGGCCGCCGCCCGCAGGCGCTCGCTGAGGCCGCGACTCATAAACGATCGCGGCCTGGCGAGGAGCTATCCAGCTCCACGAGGAGGTTGCGCAGCTCGTCGGCGTGCTCCTCCTCTTTGGCCAGCAGCTCCTCCATCAGGCGTCGGGACGTGGGATCTTCATCCCCGAACCAGCGGATGATTTCCGTGTACCACATGATCACCACGCGCTCGGCGACAAGGTCCTCCCGAATCATGTCGATGAGGTTGGTGCCCTCTTTATACTCCGACGCGCTGCGGCTCAACATCCCCTCGGGGCTGAAGTTGGGAGCGCCGCCCAGCTGCGTGATCCGCTCGGCCACCCGGTCGACGTGCATCTGCTCGTCGGCCGCGTGCTGAAGGAACTCTTCGGCAATGGGTTCGGCGTGGATGCCTTGGGCCATGTAGTAGTGGCGCTTGTAGCGCAGGACGCAGACGATTTCGGAGGCGAGGACCTTGTTGAGGACCTCGACGGCGGTGGCGACGTCGCGTCCGTATTCCTGGGTGACGGGGCCGCCGGTCATGTCTTCGCGGGCGCGGCGGCGGAGCTCCTGGATGTCGCTGAGAAAGGCTTGCTTGGCAACCATGACTGCCTCCCGTGTGCGGTTTCGAACATGCTCACTCTCACGCCGAGCGGCTCTCAATGGCCTAAAGCCCGGGAAGAAGAGGCGAAAGTCGCGTTGCAGGTCGCCTTCCAGCTTGGAAGTTTGCGAGACAGGACTGCGAGAATGCCCAACGTTACAACAGTCCACGCACGAGGCCCCTGCGTCGCTAAACTGAGTCGTGAGCTTTCGCTTTCGCCGCATACGGCATCGCGTTGACGTATCTGCCTCTCCGAGCTATAAAAACGAAGAGGTATTCGCTTTTTCGGACGGCTCTGCCGTTCTGGATTGGGGGAAGTGGTGCAGGACGGTTCATCCTTGCCGCGGCCTTACGCAGTCGAAGCCGTGGATGTCGTCAAGACCTATCAGACAGAGACGCTGGTCGTTCAAGCGCTGCGCGGCGTCTCGCTTGCCGTCCCCAAAGGCGACATGGTCGCGATCATGGGCCCTTCCGGCTGCGGCAAGACCACGCTGCTCAACTGCCTGAGCGGCCTGGACGCGATCGACAGCGGCCTCGTGCTGGTCGATGGCGTCGACATCAGCCGCATGCCTGACAACGAGAAGAGCGCCTATCGGGCCCGCAACATGGGATTCGTGTTTCAGTTCTATAACCTTTTGCCCGTTCTCAGCGCGGTGGAGAACGTGGAGCTCCCCCTCCTGGTCAGCGGGACGTCGGCGAAGGAGGCGCGGGAGCGGGCAATGCGGGCCCTGGACCTGGTCCACCTCCGCGACTGGGCCTCGCAGCGCCCAGCCCAACTCTCCGGCGGTCAGCGGCAGCGGGTCACGATCGCGAGGGCGCTGGTCAACGAGCCCGCCATCGTCTGGGCGGACGAGCCTACCGGCGACCTCGATTCGAAGAACGCCGATGAGATCATGGATCTCATCGTCGACCTCAATCAGCGCAACGGCCAGACCTTCGTGATCGTCACCCACGATCAGCGCGTGGCAGAGCGCACCAACCGTATCGTGAGCATGCTGGACGGGGCGATCGTCGCCGAGACGGAGACCGAGCGCGGGAGGGCGCGCCGCGGCGGCGCCCGGGTGAGCTAGGCCCATGGACGACCTCTTCGGCGTCTCGATGGACCTTATCATGTGGGTCCTCCTCGCCCTACTGGCCGTGGCTGCGGCGAGCGTGGCCTTCGTGGCCCTGCGCAACCGGATCATGTTCAAGATGGGCATCCGGAACATCCCGCGCCGGCGCGCCCAAACCATCCTCATCGTCCTCGGCCTCATGCTCAGCACGGTGATCATCTCCGCCGCCTTCACCACCGGCGATACCGTGGACCGGAGCATCACCAGCCAGGTCTATACCGTTCTCGGCTCCGTGGACGAGGTCATCCACGTCGGCAGCGACGACGATGGATCCTTCGACGACCCCAACCAGGGCACCGCCAGGGAGAACTCCTTCCCGGCCGACTCCGTGGCGCCCCTCGTTCAGATGCTGGAGGCGGATCCCGAAGTCGACGCGGTGATTCCTGCCTACCAGGCCGTCGCCGTCGCGGTGAACCCTGAGGCGCGGCTCAGCTCGCCCCTGTTCAACGTCCTGGGACTCGATCCCGCCAAGATGCGCAACATCCCAGACATCCGCGGCCTGGACGGAACCCGCTACAGTCTGGACGAGCTGGGACCGGGCGAAATTTTCCTCGACGAGTCGGCGGCCGAGGAGCTCGACGTCGAGGCGGGGGACACCATCGTCGTCTACGCCCTGGGCCGCGAGAACCGCTTCCGGATCAAGGCAGTCGTGGAGGACAAGCGGCTGGCGGGCGCGGGCGGCATTTCTGTGCGTCGCGAAGGCGGCGTCGTCCCCTTGGAGGTCGCGCGGCAGCTGTTCGACGCTCCGGGCCAGCTGACCATGCTCGTGGTCTCCAACCAGGGCGATGCCCGCGCCGGCGTCGCCCATGCGGACTCGGTCGAATCGAAGATCGAAGCCGCCCTGCAGTCATTGCCAAGGGACCCGACCACGCCCGCTCTGGCGGTGGCCCCCGTAAAGCGGACCGGCGTCGAGATCGCCGAAATCGGCGCCAACATCTTCACGACTTTCTTCCTGGTGCTCGGCCTCTTCTCCATAGGCGCTGGCGTCCTGCTCATCTTCATGATTTTCGTGATGCTGGCGGCGGAACGAAAACCGGAGATGGGAATGGCCCGCGCCGTGGGCACCAAGCGCATGGACTTGGTTCAGACCTTCTTGGCGGAGGGCATGGCCTACAACCTCCTCGCCGCGATGGTGGGCACCGCCCTGGGCGTTGTCGTCTCTTTCGTGATGACGCGGATCATGGCGGCGATCTTCGCGGAGTTCGACATCGAGATTGCGGCCCACGTCACCTTCCGAAGCCTGGCCATCGCCTACTCGCTGGGCGTGGTGCTGACCTTCTTCACGGTCACCTTCTCGTCCTGGCGAGTCAGCTACATCAATATCGTGCGGGCGATTCGGGACATCCCGGAGCCGCCGCCCGCACGGCCGATGTGGGGACGCCGCAGCTTCTGGGCCGTCCTGCGTGACCTCTTTTTCCGTCCGGCGTCCCGTGGCGGCTGGCTGCGGCGAGGCGCCGTCCTGGTGGCGCTCATCCTGGCAGGCATCGGCTCCGGCGGCGCTTGGCCGCTCTTAGCCCTCGCAGGGCTAATTGTCGTCGCCGTGTTCGCGAGCTTCGCGTGGTCGCAGCAGGCGTTGCCGTGGCTTTTCAAGCTGGGCGTGTTCCTGGGCGAGCTAATCGCCTTCCCCATTAGCCTCGCGGCTGGATTTTTCATGACCTTCCAGCTGGGGCCGCTATTCGTGATCGGCAGCATCCCCTTGCTCCTTCTGGGCATGGCCGAGGACAACGCGTTCGCGCTCCTCTTCGGCCTCTCGCTGCTGCCGCTGGGCCTGGCGCTCGTCGTCCGTTCGTTCGGCGCCAACGAGCGCCTCACCTACACCCTCACGGGCCTGTTTCTGATTTACGTGTGGGAGATCGACTTCAGCGTCGGCCTCATCGAGCGCATCTTTGGCGAGGCGGAAGGCGACATCGAGATGTTCTTCCTGAGCGGCGTTATGGTGACCATCGCCGCCACGTTCCTCATCGTCTACAACTCGGACATCGTGCTGGGTCCGCTCACTCGCATGGGC
>DATMBD010000040.1:0-13693 GCA_035559355.1 Dehalococcoidia bacterium | reverse complement strand
AGGGAGGGGTCCAGCGCCCGGGCCTCAGCGGCGGCCAGCGCTTCGAGAAGCCGCTGGTGGGAGACCGCCAGCTCCCAGCGCGCCTGGGCGAGGGAAATGTCGCGGCGGAGGTCGTGGGCAATGACGCCGAGGGCCGCTTCTTGCTCCGGCGTCATCCTCCACACCGATTCGTGGCCGGCGGAGGCCCGTGTCACGTCCGCGGCGCGAATGTCGTCCCAGAAGGCGAGATGGGCGATGTGGTCTTTCACGGACCATCCGTCCAGCGTGCGCTCCGCCATCTGCTCGTCGCTGAGGCCGTCGATGGCGGCCAACAGCCCTTCGCGCATGCGACGGTAGTGGGCGATAACGGCTTCCTTGTCTTCAGGCATGGCTGACCTCCGCTCTCCATTTTCGCCGAGTCCGGCTCGCTCGGTGCGGCAAAGACGGACTTTAGGTTGTCGCTTGACAACCGCGTTACGACCCGTTTAACCTTTCGTTTAGATAACCAGATGGTTAGTACCGATCAGCCAGTCGACAGCTTGAGCGAGACGTTTGCAGCCCTCGCCGATCCCACGCGCCGCGCCATCCTCTCCCGCTTGGCGGCCGGCGAGACCTCGGTGACGGAGCTGGCCGAGCCTTTCGACATGTCGTTGCCGGCTGTGTGCAAGCACCTCCGGGTCCTCGAACGCGCGGGCCTCATCGAGCGGAGCCGTCGCCGGCAATTCCGCCCCCGCCGTCTCAACGCCGCGCCGCTCAAGCACGCGGCCGCGTGGCTCGAAGACTACCGCCGATTTTGGGAAGAGAGCTTCGAGCGCCTGGACGATTACCTGCAGGAGCTGCAGTCGGGCGCAGGGGACGGCGGGGCGGAGGGCGACGGCCAGGGGGGCCCGAAAATGAAGAAGGGAGCAAAGCCATGACTCAGGGAAGCCCCAGCGGCCTCGCCGTCAGCACCCCCTCCGAGCTCGAAATCGTCATGACCCGCGCCTTCGCCGCCCCCAGGGCGCTCGTATTCGAGGCCATCACCAAGCCGGAGCACATCCGGCGCTGGCTCGGCCGCAGGGGTGACGTCATGACCATCTGCGACGTCGACCTCCGCGTCGGCGGCAAGTGGCGCTACGTCTGGACCCTGCGCGAAGGCGGCGAGATGGGTATGAGTGGCGAGTTTCTACAGATCGTCGTCCCGGAGCTTCTGGTCACGACGGAGGCGTTCGACGAGCCCTATTTCGAAGTCATGGGCGCCGGCACCATCAACACGCTCCGCCTGGAGGAGCGCGAAGGGCGCACGTTCCTGACCACCACCGCCCGCTACAAGTCGCGCCAGGCGCGCGATGCCGCCTTGGGGACCGACATGGAGACCGGCGCTGCCGAATCGTACGACCGCCTTGCCGAGCTTCTGAAGACGCTCGCCTGAGCATGCAATCAACATCGCAAGAGGAGGAAAACATGGCCATCGAGACCAAAATTGTCCCGCACCTGTGGTTCGACAAGGAGGCAATTGAGGCGGCGGAGTTCTACGTCTCCGTCTTTCCGGACTCCCGCATCACCAGCGTCTCGAAGATCACCGACACGCCCTCGGGCGACTGCGACGTCGTGTCGTTCGAGCTCGCCGGCCAGCCCTTCATGGCGATCAGCGCCGGGCCCCTGTTCAAGTTCAACGAATCGATATCTTTCATGGTCAATTGCGACTCGCAAGACGAAATCGACTACTTCTGGGACCGGCTGTCAGCCGATCCGGAAGCCGAGGCGTGCGGCTGGCTGAAGGACAAGTTCGGGCTTTCCTGGCAGATCGTCCCGACGCGGCTGAACGAGCTGCTCGAGGACGGAACGCCGGAGCAGGCCCAGCGCGTGACGCGCGCATTCCTGGCCATGAAGAAGCTGGACATCGCGGCGCTCGAGCAGGCCCATCGAGGCTGAGGCCAGGCAGCGAAGGCTGCGCTCACGGTGTTGCGCCTCCCCGCCGCTGTGGCGAGGCGGCGCCTACCTTGCGAAGGCGCGTTCTTGGAAGGCGGCGTCTTGTTTCCCGGAATTCGCCGCTCCTATGATTGGGAGTCGCCGCAAGGGAGGTTGCCTTGTCGTTGCTCGCCAAGCACGCCGTCATGGAGCAGTTCCTTTCCGAGGGCGTCAAGTACGTCTTCGGCAATCCCGGCTCCACGGAATTGGCCTTCATGGACGCGCTCCAGGACTACCCGGAGCTGCAGTACATTCTCGGCCTGCACGAGACGGTCCCCTTGGCGATGGCAGACGGTTTCGGGCGGGCTACCTGCCGTCCCGCTGTCGTTAACGTGCACATCGCTCCCGGCCTGGCGAACGCCATGAGCATGATCTACAACGCGCGCAAGAGCGGCGCGCCCATCGTCGTCACCGTCGGCCAACAAGACACGCGCTTCACCGCCACCGAGCCCCTGCTCTACGCCGACCTCGTGCGCTTCGCTCAGCCGTGGGTGAAGTGGGCCGGCGAAGTCACGCGCCCGAACGACGTGCCCATGCTCCTGCGCCGAGCCTTCAAGGTGGCTGCGGAGCCGCCCCAAGGCCCCGTCGTCCTCAGCTTGCCGCAGGACCTCATGGACGGCGAGGTAACCGAGCCCATTGTCCCGACGACCTATACCACCTGGTCGAGCCGCCCCGATCCCGCCAGCGCCCAGAGGATCGCCCGCATGCTGGCTGAAGCCCGCAGTCCGCTCATCCTCGTGGGCGATAATCTTGCCCTCAGCCGCGGGCACACCGAGGCCGCGTCCCTCG
The DNA here is from genome assembly GCA_035559355.1 of Dehalococcoidia bacterium. Taxonomy (GTDB): domain Bacteria; phylum Chloroflexota; class Dehalococcoidia; order DSTF01; family WHTK01; genus WHTK01. The sequence continues at coordinate 10,975 of DATMBD010000040.1, read as the reverse complement.
CCGAGGCCGCGGGCTGCCTGGTGCTGGCGGCGACCAGCCGGCGGTGGAACTTCCCGACGAATCACCCGCTCTACGGAGGCCCCTTGGGCTTCCTGGGAGGGATCAAGGAGAGCCTGAGCGGCCACGACGTCATTCTGGCCCTGGGCACGGGCGCCTTGTTCGCGTCCCTTTGGTACGAGGAGGGCCCCCAGGTCCCGCCCGACAGCGCTTTCATCCACGTCGACGTCGATCCGTGGGAGATGGGCAAAAACTTCGCCCCTACCCTGGCCCTCCTGGCTGATCCATTCTGGGCAGCCCGCGATATCCGCGAAGCTCTCGAAGCGGTTCGAACTCCCGCCCAGCGCGCCGAAGCGGAGCGCCGCGGACGGGAGATCGGAGAACGCAAGGCAGAGGTGCGAAGCAAGGCCGAGGCCCAGCTGCGCGCCGAGTGGGACCAGGAGCCGATCAGCCCCATGCGTCTCGTAGCGGAGATCCGGGACACGGCTCCGCCCCATTCCGTCTTCGTCGGCTCCGGGGGGACTTCCGGCCGGGCGCCCTTCGCCCAGCTCATCGACCTGCCGGAGCCCGACTCGTTCTTCGAAGGCAACGCCTCGCTGGGGTTTTCGCTCCCAGGAGCGCTCGGGGTCAAGCTGGCGTTGCCGGACCGGCCCGTCATCGGCCTCCTGCGCGAGGGCGATAGCATGTACAGCATCCAGGGGTTGTGGACCGCGGTTAAGTACAAAATCCCGGTGACCTACGTGGTCTTCAACAACGCCAGTTATCGCATCCTCAAACAGGGCATGGTCCGCTACCTGGGCGCCTCCGAGCGCCGAAGCGAGTTCCTGGGCATGGACTTCGGCGAGCCGGCGATCGACCTCGCGCGCCAGGCGAGCGTGTGGGACATCCCTGCCAGACGCGTAGAACATCCCGCTGACCTGCGCGGTGCCCTACGCGAGGCGCTCGAACATGACGGCCCCTCGCTCGTCGACGTAGTCATCGACAAGAGCTATCGGCACTACTTCTAGGCCCGTCACGGCAAATGCCGGTTGGAAGCGGGCAATCGGACAATCGGGCAGTCAGCAATCGGGACTCAAGAAGAGGCCGGCGGCGGCTGGGACGCAAAAACGGCTCCAATTGTTACGTTTTCCTCTTGGCGACGACCCTAACGAATTCATTACAATTCGAATACACGACATAACATTGGAACTGGCGGAGCGCCGTGCGCCTACTACGGAGGCTTACTTCCCATGTGCTCTTCGCCGCGAGCCTCCTTGTCGTTGGCCTGCTGGCCCTGGATGGGCCGTCGAGGCCCGGGGACAGCGTCGCGGCCACAAGCGACGCTTGCGCCGGCCTCTCTCTGTCCGATTGCATGCCGTTCGTCAACATTCCCGCCCCGCAAGCCGAGGAGCAGCTGGCGCGCAAGCATGCGCCTATCGTCTATCTGCCCGATCTCGAGCGGCCCTGCCGCGCGGGGGGCGCGGCGCTGGACCCCGTCCCGGTCGATATCGTTTTGGACAACCCGGAAGTCGCCCTCCGGCGTCTCAGCGATCCCTCCTTCGTGAAGTGGGCGCCCTCCGCGCGCGATCTGTACGAGGCCCCGCGCGACCCCTATTTCGATTACTACCTCGATCTTCCCGGCGATCCATCCAACCCAGGTTGCCGTTATGAAGTGGATGGTCTGCGCTTTGCCGGAGAGAGCCCGCGAGTGGCTTATGCCCGCATTACCCGCCAGGAAGGGCACGACGGGCTGGTCTTGCAATACTGGCTTTTCTACTACTTCAACGACTGGAACAACGACCACGAAGGCGACTGGGAGCTGGTCCAGCTCCATTTCAATGCCCGCACGGCCGCCGAAGCCCTACGCACCGGCCCGGATGAGATCGCCCTATCCCAGCACAGAACGGGAGAAGTGGCCGCTTGGAAAGACGACCGCGTCCGCCGAGAAGGCGACCGGCCCGTGGTCTTCGTTGCCCTGGGGTCGCACGCGAACTACTTTCATCCCGGCATCTACTTGGGGCGCGGCGAAGCTGGTCGTGGCCTCGGCTGCGATGACGCCTCCGGATCAGGCCGGAGGACGCCTCTGGAGGTACGCTTGCTGACACGCCGGCCTGTAGGCCCTTCCGATCCCGTCGCCTGGCTGGCGTTCACGGGCTACTGGGGCGACGCTGAACGCAAGGACTGGGCCGGCTCAACCGCGCTGGTAACCAAGCAAAACTGGTTGCGGCCCCTGACCTGGCAGGAGCGCCTCGGCAAGGCAAGCGTGTCCCTGCCGTCCGAAGGAGACGTGGGCACCGACGCCGCCCGGGCCTTTTGCAGCGCCGTCGCTTTCGGTTCGGACGTCGTCTTGCCCTTCTACCGGGACCTGCCGTTAGTCACGGCCCTGGCGCTGGGGCTTACATCCGCCGGCATTCTGGGCTCACTGGCGCGCACGCGCTACCTGCCCGTGCAGGTCCTGCCCTGGAGGAGCCGCAGACGCCTGGGCCAAGTGCTGACAACTGCCATCGAGGTCTACCGCAGGCACGCCTACGTCTTCCTGACGCTGGGCCTCATATCCTTCCCGGCCGGACTGGCGGCGGCTCGGCTGCGAGAAGTGGTCTCGCTGCCTTTGCTTGCGGCGCGCCCGCTCCTGCCGGAGGCGGGCATCGCCGTCGAAGCCGTTTCGTCGTTGGCCCAGGGCGTGCTGCACCTGGGCATCGCCTACGCGCTGGCGGCCGCCGCAACGACGGCCGTAATCGGCAGCCTCGAACGCGGGCGGGGAGCAGAAGCCTCGGACGGCCTCTTCGAGGTCGTGCGGCGGCTGCCCACGTTGCTGGCGTCGCGTTTCGCCGCCATATGCATCGTGGGCGTCCTCGCCCTCACTGTCGTTGGCATCCCGCTCGCCTTCCGTCAAGCGCTAAGGTGGGCCTTCCTCGAGCACGCCGTCCTCCTGGACGGCTGCAGCGCCAGGGCGGCTTTCTCCCGAAGCGCCCGGCTCGTGTCCATCAACTGGCTGTGGAGCGCCATGACCGTGCTGCTTTTCGGTTTCGCGGCCCTTCTGGCCGCGCCGGCCATCGGCGTGGCCCTGATCATGGCGCTCAAGGCCGTTCCGCCAATTTACATAAATCTGGCGACCGCCGCGATTTACGCGCTCCTCGTGCCCTACTTCGCGATCGCCTTCTCCCTGGTCTACTTCGACCTCCATTCGAGGCGGGCGGAGGAGAAGTAGCGGGCGCCTCTCGCTTAGGCTGCTGCGGCGACTGGCTTACGTGGCGTTCGTTCCGGCTCCGCCACCGATTCGCCTCGCTCGTCCTTCAAGACTAAGACCAAAAGCAGGAGGATGCCCCAACCATAGGTAAATCCGAGGAGGGCGTTCGCGAACGGACCCAGGAGAGAGGCGTATCTCACGACCCAGAAAGGCACGCAGAGCATCAACAGGCAGGCGCGCATGGGCGCGTTCCAGGCACGGCTGAAGATGAAGGGCAGTAGGAAGAGCGTATACCCAGACCAGCTAACGGGGCCAAACAGCAGCACGGCAATGATGGCCGCGGCTGAGGAGTCCAACGGTTCCGGCTTCAGACGCCACTGACGCGCCAGGAGATACAAGACCACCGACACGGCTGCCAGCTGCCCCAGCAGCGGCACGCCCGCCCGGGCGCCGAGCGACATCAGCGAGGCGTTGGATGCCCATTCCAGGCCGTCGAAGGACAAGGTCAGCTCCAGCCATTGGCCGTAAATGCGCGGTCCATCGACGATGAGCGGAATTGCGCTCAGCAACCCGGCTGAGGCCATCGAGGCCAGCGCCACTCGCTGGTGGCCGGCCAGGAGCAAGAACAGCGGCCAGAGGGCGAAATTAGGCTTCACGGCTATGACGATGCCGATGAGGATGCCGGCGACGGCCAAGTTTCCCCTTCGCATGCAAGACCAAGCCACGACGACGCATAGCACTAGAGGGGCGTAGATCTGCAGGTAGCCGAGCATGTGCCACAAGCCGGACATGGCGAGTGGGAAAATCAGGGAGAGGCCGGTGCGCTTTTCCGGGTAGGCCCGCGTCAACAGAAGCAGCGCCAGGCCGAACAGAGCCAAGGAGCCAACAAAGAAGGCGAAGCGGAGCAGCGTCTCATCGACCGAAGTCAGGACCTCGAACACGTAGACGGAGACTGGCGGGTTGAGGTTAAGCGCCTCCGGACTGATCGGCTGCGGGTCGATCCAGGGGTGATAGGCGTATGGGTTCAGACCTTGCCGATAAGATGCCCCCGCGTGCAAGAACGAACCAAGGTCCTGAAGCTTTCCGATCCGGTCAAGCGCCCAGACGAGGCTGGCGACGGCGTCCATGGCCAGGAGGGCGATGAGCAGTCGCGGGGAGAGCAGGCGCTTAGCGGTGCGGTCGATTCGGGCGGCGAGCCTTCTGCCAAGCTCGGAAGCGGGGGTCGCGATGCCGGCGCCGCCAGCGTCTTCGGCAGGGCGGCGGCGAGGGACAACCGGAGTGTAGGCCCGTAGTCCCAAACAACCTCCTGATTGCTGAAGCGGGCTCCTCCACGGTTCAGGCACGCGCTGCGGCGGCGTGCTGCGCCGGTGCCGTTTTCGTTCTCCGGCGGCAATGTTTGAGGGCCGGCAACGATGCAGAGGAGCGAAAGAAACCTGGGATTCACTCTAAGGACGGTGATGTGTCGTATGGGTGAACAGGCTTGGGGCCGCCGATGCAGAACGGTTACATCCGCGGAGCCTGGATCGTATGCTCCTCAGGCGCCCCGCTGAGAAGAGAAGGAGTGCAGCCTGTGAAATGTACCCGCATCTACACGGGAGAGGACGGCCGGTCCCACTTCGAGGACCTCGAGATCCCGCTGCAGCCCGCGCGCGCCGGGCTTAGGTCGCAACCGCTGCCTGCGGCCGGCTTCCTCGTCCGCGTCTCGGACGGCAACGACCACTATTTGGAGCTGCATACAGCGCCGCGGCGCCAGATCATTTTTTGTTTGAGCGGCGTCGTCGAAATCGAGTGCGGCGATGGCTCCAAGCGCCGCTTCGGACCCGGCGACGTCTACCTGGCGGACGATCTCACCGGCGAGGGCCACATCCACCGGGAGATCGAGGGGCCGGTGGAGCACGTCTGGGTCTTCCTTCCCGAAGATATGGACTTCGCCGCCTGGAGAAATCAGTAAGATTCGCGCCGTGCCGGCCTTCAAGGGCGCCGAAAACTCCCGAGACTGTTCAAGAAGATGCTCTGGAGAAGGCTGGAACGCTCCAAGCGGCAGCAGTCCGTCAAGCGCCTCATCGCCATGCGCGCGGAGGCGGACCGCCTACTGAAAGAGGCGCGCGACGCCCAGATTCCCCTGAGCGACCTCCTCACGGAGCCCAGCGAAAGCATCTGGCCGGGCTCGGCGCCCGAAGACGAAGCCCCTGAACCCGGCCCTGAGCCCCAGACTGACCCCGAGGCCCTCGAGGCGTATCTCAAGCAATTTCTCGTGCGGAGCGAACCCGAAGCAGCGCACGACGACCGCTAAGCCAGCGCTGCTATCAACGCCGGCTCCGGGCCCGAGGCCCCGTCCCGAAGTTAGCCTCAGGACCCGCGCTGCATACGTACGCCGCCTTTGGGCGTGCCGCCCGTCATGCGCAGAACGTCGATGATCAACGCGCAGCCGGACTCCCGCGTCTCGTGCTTCTGTTCGACGTCCGGGATCATGTCCCAGACGCGCTCGCATACTTCCGGGTCCGTCTCGATGTGGCCTTTGCCCTGGATCACCAGCGTCGAGCGGCTGTAAGAGTCGCGGTACAGGAGCCCGATGTTCGGGTTCTTAGCGATCGCCTTGGCCATGCCGCCCTCTTTGTTGCGGACCCAGATGGAGAGCTGAGTGGGGCTGTACACCTGGACGCTGCCACGCAGGGACAGGTTGGGCATGCCGTCTTCGTCCACGTAGGCGACGCACATGGGCGTGTTGTTCGCAAGGGCAGCATTTATGAGGCCGCGGGCGGAGTCCGGGATCGTGTCCGTGGGCTCCGGCCGAGGCTGGGGGATGATCTCCTGGTCGACCTGCTTGATCTGGTCGCGCTCGTTGAAGGTGAAGGTCAGGTTCATGGCGGCCGGGGCGGCGCCCATCGCCGGGAAGGTGGCGCTGACCTTCACCTTCCCATCCTCCTCCCTCGGCTCCGACCAGAAGCCCTTGACGTAGACGGGGGTGTTGGGCCACACGCCCGTGACGCGGTAGAGGACGTCGTCGCGGCCCTGGACGGTGGCGCCCTGCCGTCCCCAGACCGTCGCCCCCGTGAGGACAACGTCGTCCGCCAGATGTCTGCTCAGTACGTTCACGGCGGGCACCTCTCCGGTCCGCAAGGCAAGGACGTAGGCCTCCGCCGCTCGGATGCGCTGGTTCATGTCGTTCCCTCCTCGGCTGGTTCGGCTAGGCTCGCGGGCGGGTCTCGAGCTTCCTGACGCGTCTATCGGCGGGCAGATTCTATCCAACCCTTCACTACGTGAACAAGCTCGTTGTCGCGGCCCAAGGTAAAATGGCGGCGCCCTGTGGCTAGAAGAGGCTTGGCCCATGAATCCTGCTCCGACGATCATCGGCGCTCCCGTCCCGCGCATCGAAGGCCCTGAAAAGGTGTCCGGCCGCGCCCGCTACGCGGGCGACGTCAGCCTGCCGGGCATGCTCTGGGGCGCAGTGCTCCGCAGCCCTTACCCCCACGCCCGCATCCGTCGCGTCGATGTTTCGCATGCTTGGCGCGTGCCGGGCGTGAGGGCGATCGTTACCGGGCAGGACATCCCCGGCCGCTATTTCGGCAAGGTTCTTCGCGATATGCCCGTCCTCTGCTGGGACCGCGTCCGCTATGTCGGCGACCGCGTGGCGGCCGTCGCAGCCGAGACCCGCGAGGCTGCTGAAGAAGCGCTCGCCCTCATCGAGGTTGACTACGAGCAGCTGCCGGCGGTCTACGACCCGATCGAGGCGATGCAGCCGGAGGCCCCCCTCCTGCATGAAGACGTGGCTTCTTATCCGGGGGGCCAACTGCCGACACTGGCGACAGACGTTCACAACGGCCAGACGCGGTTGGCGTGGAGCAAGGGTAACGTGGAGCAGGGCTTCCGCGAGGCGGACGTCGTGCTGGAGCACACGTTCTACGTCCCGAGCCGTCACCAGGCCTACTTGGAGCCCTACGCCAGCGTCATCGCCATCGAACCTGATGGGCGCGTGCAGGCATGGTGTTCGAGCAAAGCCCCCTTCCGGGCCCGAATTCAACTGTCGCAGGCGACGGGCGTGCCGGAAGAGCAGATCCGCATAAACGTCGCCTACGTGGGCGGCGATTTCGGCGGCAAGGGAGACGCGCGCGACCTGCCGATCGCCTACTTCCTGGCCAAGCAGGCCGGGCGGCCGGTGAAGATCGTCATGAGCTACGCCGAGGAATTGACGGCGAGCAACCCCACCCACCCAACTGTCGTGCGCATCAAGTCTGGGGTCACCAAGGACGGACGGCTCCTCGCTCGGCAAGTGCGCACGGTCCATTCCAGCGGCGCCTACGCCGCCATGAAGCCTAACGCCGCCCTCTCCACCTGGCACTACGTTGGCGGCGGTTACCGCGTGCCGCACACCTCCTTCGAGTTCCTCCAGGTGTATACGAACCACGTGCCGGGCGGTTACTTCCGAGCACCAGGCGCGCATCAGTACACTTTCGCCCTCGAATCGCACACGGACTTGCTCGCCGAAGCGGTGGGCATGGACCCCGTGCAATTCCGGCGGCTGAACCTGCTCGATGAAGGCGAGGAGGACGCTGTAGGCCGCCCCCTGCGGACGATCAAGGCGAAAGCGGTGCTGGAGGCGGCGCTGAACGCTGCCGGCTGGGACAAGCCGCGGCCCGGCGGCAGCTACGGCCGCGGCGTGGCTCTGTTCGGGCGCCAGATAGGGGGCGGGGCCGGCGGCGCCATCGTCACGGCCGAGGCCGATGGTAGCTTCACCGTCGTCAGCCCGACGTTCGACGTCGGCACCGGCACCCACACAATCGAGCAGCAGATCGTCGCTTCGGAGATGGGCGTGCCCCTCGACCGCGTGCGCGTGGTCGTCGGCGACACGGACACGGCGCCCTTCGACGAGGGGCCGCGCGCCAGCCGCGTGACCTATACTGAGGGGCAAGCGGTGCTCAAGGCCTGCGCCGAGCTGAAGCGGCGCCTGTCCCAGCCGGGCGTGGCCCTGCCGCTGACCGTGACCATCGCCCATGACGCGCCCCAGCCCGGCGACGTAATGTACTTCTGCGCCCAGGTCGCGGAGGTGGAGGTAGACGACGAGACCTCGGAGATCAAGGTCCAGCGCGTGGTCACCGCCCATGACGTCGGCGCCATCATCAACCCGGTCACGCACCAGGGGCAGATAAACGGCGGCTTCGTCACCGGTCTAGGCTTGGCCCTGACGGAGGAATTGGTGCAGCAGGAAGGCCGCATCATCAACGGACACCTGGGTGACTACAAGCTGCCGACGACGTTGGACGTGCCTCCCTTGGAGACCGTGCTGGTCCCGTCGGGCGGCGGCGCTGGGCCTTACGACGCCAAGGCGATCGGCGAACTCGCGAACAACGCCACGGCCGCGGCGATCGCGAACGCGGTCGCCGATGCCACGGGGGTGCGCGTCTACGAACTGCCGATCACGGCGGAGCGCCTGTTCAAGGCCCGCCGCTCCGATGTCTGAATCCGGAACGATTCAAGCGAAGGCCGCGCGTAGGCTGTCTAGCTCGGCCTGGAGGGCTTCGCTGCGACGCACTTCGTAGGGGCGTCCTCCTGCGTCCAGGCTTCGCAATGCGTCCGGCAGAGCGGCGATCTGGGTGCGGGCTCGCTCGCGGGCCTGTTCCAGCGTCTCCCGGCCGGCCTCCGTGCGGCGGCCGCCGCGCATGACCTGCCGAAGCAAGGGTTCGCCCTCCAGCCTTTCTTCCGCGAGCGCCAGGACGTCTTCGCGCATTCGGCCGCCCTCGAAGCGGCGGAACACCTGCTTTTTGCCGGGGAGCGTCGACTTCTCGGTCGAGAGCTTGATCCGCGGCCTGCCTTCGTACTCCACGAGCTTGTAGGCAGTATCGAGGGCGGGGGCGTCCGACGAGACCACGGCAGCTGTGCCGACGCCGAAGGCTTCCACCGGCGCGCCGGAGCTCAGGATGGAGTCGATGCGGCGCTCGTCGAGGCCGCCGCTGACGAAGACCTGAACGTGGTGGAGGCCGGCCTCGTCGAGGATCGCCCGAGACGCCTTGGCGAGCCCTGCTAGATCGCCGGAGTCGAGGCGGATGCCCCGGAATGTCCCGTCGCCCATCTCTCGCGCCAGCTTGACGGCAGTGCGCACGCCTTCCTCCGTGTCGTACGTATCGACCAGTAGGACCGTGTCCGGGTAGGTGCGCACGAAGGCTCGGAAGGCATCGAGTTCGCTCTCGTGCGCCTGGACGTAGCTGTGCGCCATCGTGCCCGAGACCGGGATTCCATAAAGGCGCCCCGCCTCCACGTTGGACGTGGCGTCGTAACCCGCCAGGTAGAGGGCGCGGGCGGCCTTGAGGCCGGCATCCGTGCCGTGGGCCCGGCGCGAACCGAAGTCGATCAGGCGCTTGCCGCGGGACACCAGCACGGCGCGCGCGGCCTTGGACGCGATCAGCGTTCCGAAGGTGATCTGGTTCAGCAGGAACGTTTCCACGACCTGGGCCTGCGGCAGGGGGGCGACGACTTCGATGAGCGGCTCCTCCGCAAAGGCGATCGTGCCCTCCGGCATGGCCCAAAGGTCGCCGGTGAAGCGAAACCCCTCCAGCCAGCGTAGGAAGGGGGGCGTGAATCTCCCGAGCGATTCCAGATAAGCGAGATCCTCCTCCGCGAAGCGGAAGCCTTCGAGGTACTCGAGGGCAGGCTCGAGGCCGCAAGCGACCAGAAACTGTCGCTGGGGCGGCAGGCGGCGCACGAAAAGGTCGAACACCGCCTCGCCGGACAGGCCTTCATCGAAATAGGCCTGGAGCATGGTCAGCTCGTAGAGGTCCGTGAACAGGGCCTGCCCCATGGCCGCCAGCGCGCCCGTTACTCGATGCGCCCGCCCGCGGCCCGAACGGCTGCCAGCGCGCGCTCCCCGTCCCCGGCCTCCAGATCGACCGCCCGCACGCCACTGGTCAGCACGAGGACCTCGAATCCCAGCCTCGTGGCGTCGAGGGCCGTCTCCTTGACGCAGTAGTCCGTCGCTAGCCCGACGATGACGATGCGAACGATGTTTCTGGCACGGAGGATGGACTCCAGCTCCGTCGCGGCGGTCGCGCCGCTTTCCGGGTCGCGGACGCTGAAGGCCGAGTAGCCGTCTTCGCCGCCCGTGCCTTTCCGAATGCGAGGGGCCTCAGGGAGCACCTTCAGGCGCGGATGGAAATCGGAGCCCCAGGAATCGCCCAGGCAGTGGACGGGCCAGACGCCGCCGTCCTTCTTGAAGTGGGGCGTAACCGGCGGATGCCAGTCCTGCGAGTACACGACCAGCGCGCCTGCCTCCCTGGCAGCGTCGATCTGGGCATTCACGAAGTCGATGATCTCGTCGCCGCCGCGGACGTAGAGGCTCCCCCCGGGGTCGGCGAAGTCGTTTTGCATGTCGACCACGAGCAGGGCGGTGCGGCTGTCATACTCCGGCATGCCTAAAGTTTGGCAGATTTCCCGGGCGGCTGACAGCGAGCCGGAAGACGATCGGACGGCGGCTAGCCCGTCCTGCCAGGCGGGCTCCGCAACGGCCGCCTCCGATGGAATGAGTTTCCGCAATCGCCCCTCGGAGCGCCTCTTCAGCGCCATTGATTGGCAAGCTGCTTGAGTCACCGTTTCAAAATCGTTAACCGATTGCAGTGCGCTTTGGTGAACGTGAGGTCCTGGTTTGCAGATGAAGTGCTGACGTAAAAGGCGCGTGGAAAGATTAGGGAACAGCGCGTTGTGACCCTTGCGTGTGTGCTCTATTCCTAAATCGCTCCTCGGAAATGTCTTTACCTACACGAATAATTGACATCGCAGTCATCGACTATCCAAAATCGCGCTATTGAGGCCTTCATTAGACCC
>DATMBD010000039.1:0-2322 GCA_035559355.1 Dehalococcoidia bacterium | reverse complement strand
GAGATAGGCGCGGACGCCTTCCGGCCTGCCTCCCTGGTCGAGGAGGATCTTCATGACCTCCTCGTTGGCGCAGCCGTGGCGCGGCCCACGCAGGATGCACTCCCCGGCTATGACGGACGAATAAAGGTCGCTGTGGGCGCTGGCGGCCACGCGGACGCCGAAGCTGCCGGCATTGAACTCGTGTTCCGTATACAGGATCAAGGCGATGTCCATGCACCGCGCCTCGAACTCGTCGGGGCGCTCGCCCCGGAACAAGGTCAGGATGTTCTCGGCGTAGCCGCGCCCTTGCTCCGGCGCCAACCAGCCCTGGCCTGCGACGTGTCGCGCCACCAGCCCGACCATGTATCCGACTTGCGGCGTCAGATGCAGCGCCGCTCGGCGCTCCGCCTCCAGCGTGAGCTCCGCCGGGCCTCTAGCGTCGGCGTGGTTGCCGTAGCTGGACATGGCGGTGCGCAGAAGGCCCATGGGGTGCGCCCCGCGCGGCTCGCGGCTCAGGGTCTCCCACACCTGCCGCAGCGTCTCGACGTCGCCGTCGGGCAGGCGGTAGCCCGCGGGCGGAAGCTCGCCGTGAAGCGTGAGGTAGGCTGTCGCCTCGTAGTCGTACCGCTCGACGAGCTCCTCCAGGGAGTAGCCGTAGATGAAAACCTGGGATGCCTGCTCGTCCAGCTTGCAGATATGGGTCTGGCCCGCGATTACGTCACGCAGCCCAGGCCGGTGCTCCACGCGCTCGCTCATGCGGCCCGCCCCCTAGCTTCGACAGTAGGTCGCATTATAGCCGCCGCCAGGGCAGCGGCCGCGGGATGATTTTTCGGCAGTCCCCGAACAGGAAGCCGATATCGAAACTGGACGTCTTGGGCGCGTCCCGTGGCTCGAACGCCAAGCCCCTGGCAAGATCCGACGGCCCGACTACCGGACGGGGGCCGCTACCAGAACCGCCACCACGGCTTCTTCTTCGCCTCAGCGGCCGTCATTCCCATTCCGTGCTCCACCGCCTGCGAGTGGTCGTACTCGGCCTCGGCTTGGAGGACGCCCTCGGGGTCGGCATCGAAGTCGCGTTTGCAGCCGAGGGCGCAGAAGTAGTAGGTCTGTCCCTTGTACTCGGACGTGCCCGCCGCCGTCGTCGGATCGATGTCCATGTGACATACGGGATCGTGGACCAGCTGTGTCATCGGTCGCTCCTTTCAGGCGCCATGAAACGGAGGAATCAGCGAGGAGAGGCCCCGAAGGTGCCTCACCCGAGACGCCCCTTCGGCCCTTGCTGCTTGTCCCCTTCCTATACCCCGTACAGCTCGGGGATGAAGTCGAAATACTGGTTCAGAGACGTGAACTCGTTCAGGAAGACGAGGACGCCGACGAGGACGACGACGGCGCCGGCGCCGACTTCGATGGCCGGCAGCACCCGCCCGAAGCGCTTCAACCCCGCGCTGACGCTGCCCACGGCGAAGCCCGCGACCAGGAACGGAACCGCCAATCCCGCCGAGTAGGCGAGCAGCAAATAAGCGCCCTGGTAGACCTTCGCCGATGTCCCTGCCAGCGTCAGGATGGCCCCCAGCACGGGGCCGATGCACGGCGTCCACGCCACGGCAAACGAGCTGCCGAAACCCAAAGACCGCACGTAGCCTAGCGCCGTCGATCGCTGAACGTGGACCGCGGTTCCGCCACCGCCGCCCGCGGCCGCCGTCGCCAACGCCAGGCCGCCGCCCCCCGCGCCTCTGCCGCCCAGCTGATACGTCCGGTACAGCCAGGGCAGCCTGATGACGCCCATGAGGTTGAGCCCGAGGACGATGAGGAAGACGCCGGCCACTTTCTCCAGCGCCGGCAGCTGGTCGTTGACGGCGCTGCCCACCAGGCCGGCGGACGCGCCGATGAACGTGAAGACGATGCCGAACCCCACGACGAACGCTACGGCGTGCGACAGTGTCTCGCGCCGGCCCGCAATCGCCTCCGGCGATGCGCTGAGGCCGGTGAGGTGGGCGACGTACACCGGTACCATCGGCAATACGCAGGGCGAGAGAAAGGAGATGACGCCCGCCGCGAACGCGAAGACGATGCCGAATGGCCCCGTCAGGTAATCGACCCAGCCCTCCGTGAACACACACCGATCTTAGCAAGGCCGTAGCCAACGCTCCTGCCCGCAACCACTGCACCTGCGGCACCTCCCCGGCCCGGCTGCGCTAAACTGGGGCTGTCGATGGCCACGTCCAAGCCGAAGCCCTCCTTCGAAGAACTCTACCGCCAGCTGGAGGACAAGGTCGCCTTGCTGGAGCAGGGAGGCCTGAGCCTGGACGACTCGCTGGCCGCCTTCGAGGAAGCGGTCTCGCT
>DATMBD010000038.1:0-3743 GCA_035559355.1 Dehalococcoidia bacterium | reverse complement strand
CCTCTGGAGCAAAATCGGTTGCAGGCGCCAGGCCTCGCTGTTTTCCATCGCCACGCCCGCCAAGACGGTCACGAGGGCGGACAAGCTTCGAGCCTCTTCCTCAATCGACGCCAAGATCGCTTGCTCTTGATCGGTGCCAATGCGCTTTCGTAAAGATGCGGCGTTGCCCAGGATGATCGTCGCCGAATTTCGCACCTCATGGACGATGAACGCCATCAACTCGCTGGGCGCGATTGGCGCTGGAGGCTCGCTCATCGCGTTTCCACCCTCCGCAGGGCTAGGGCGGGGCTATTTTCAAACTAGCGGCTGCGAGTGAAGGATTGGTGCACTAAATAGGCACAGCCATGAATTCGGAGTGAAACCTCCCTGTCAAGCCACCCAAGCCTGGAGGAAACCTGCTGACCCGGCCGCGTCAGATGCCTGCCCTGGCAGCTGCCTGCAACATCCGTTTTTGCTCGGGCGAGAGTCTCCGATAGTTGGCGATCAGCTCCACTTCGTCGGCGGTGAGCTCCGAAAGTTCGCCCAGATCGGCCGGATAGCCGGCGAGTCGGTAAAGGACAGCGAGCGGCTCGTCCAGCGCCTCCGCGAGCATGCGCAGGTTGGCGGGGCTCGGACGGCTCCTGCCCAGAAGCCATCGGCTCACCGAGGACCGATTGAGGCGCAGCCGGCGGGCCAGTTCGTTCGGCTCCAGCGAGAGAGCGCTCAGGCGGGCGCGGAGCCAAGCGGCAAAAGCTTCGCTACTGGTCATTGCATTGATGCATATGCGTTGCGCCCTTGCAAGAACGCCCTTAGAATCGAGGCGCCCCGTCGGGTTGTAGAGTTATCGACCCTTCGGAGCGTGAAAATGAGGGCCTTCGCGCATTGTCCGGGTTTGCTCCCCGCCAGATTGGGGGCGAATGAAGGATCTCAAGTCCGAGAGACCACGCGCCCCTCGCCGGGTAAGCAAAGACCGCGGGCGCTCGTCGTCAGCAGGGACAATCAGCTTGCCAACTTCGTCGCGCGCTACTTCCGAAGCCGGGATTACGAAGTTGTAATCGCAAAGACTCGCTCAGAGACGCCGCCTACATCCGCCAGCGATTGGCAGATTGCCGTGCTCGACGTGGCCTCTCGGGATGACCTCTCAACCTTGGGCGAGATTGCGGCCACGCTCCAGGTCCCAACGATCGCTGTGAGCCCAGACGCGTCGCGCGAGGCGGTCGTCGAGCTGCTGAGAGCAGGGGCGGATTTGGTGCTCGCCAAGCCTTTCACGCTCGACGCGCTGGATGCCCATGTCGAAGCCCTCCTTCGCCGAACCGAGGGTGCGGGACCTGGAAGATTCCGCGGCCGCTACGCCTATTCAGATCTCGTAGTGGACTTCGCTGCCCACACTGTGACCCTTGCCGGCGAAAGGCTCCGGCTTTCCGCTACCCAGTATCGCATCCTCGAATGCCTCTGCCGGAACGCCGGGGCGGTGGTCACCGCTACGCAACTTTCGGACGCCGTCTGGGGCCCTGACTACAACGCAAGCAGCGTCCTGATCCGCTCCCACATCCGCAACCTGCGCCGGCTCCTGGGCGATTCCGCGGCCAATCCGCGCTACATCCATACTGAGACGCAGATCGGCTACTGGGTGCCCAAAGGCGACGAGGAAACCTGACCTCGACTTGGCCCGAGCGTTGCTACGGGCCGGGCCTCGAGGCTAGCGGGGAGCGACGGCTGACGCCGCCTGTCCCCAGACGCAGCGAACGCATCTGGGGCGGAAACCCACAGGCCGGGCGCCATCGGGGAAGCCGTTTGCGATCTCGCTGCGACCCGAATTGGAGCGGTAGGCTTCTTTCGTCCTCTCCCTCCGGCCAGGCAGAATCTGCCCTCCGCAGTCAAAGCCCAGTTTCGGTCAGGCGTAGCGCGTACGCCGTGGCCAGGTACTGCTGCAACATGCGCTGCGCCGTGAAATAGGAGCCGTTCACGGCGATCGTCGCGCGCATGACGCGGGCGTAGTTGGACGGGGCGCCGTAGAAAAGCGGGACGATCACGTAGCCGAGCTTGTTGTAGAGAGAAGCGACTTCTGCCCGTGGGTCTTCGGGCTGGGGGCCGTCACCGATGCTCCAGCCCGTGACGCCCTCGATCCAGCCCTCCGGCCACCAGCCGTCCAGGACGCTGAGCGACGGGACGCCGTTGAGCGCCGCTTTCATGCCGCTGGTCCCGGACGCCTCCAGCGGTTTCTGCGGGTTGTTCAACCAGAGGTCGACGCCGGAGCAGAGGAGCTTTGCCAGTCCCATGTCGTGCTCCTCCAGATAGACGACGGGTACGTCCTCCTGGAGGCTGTCGCGGGCGGCGAAGACGCGCTTGATCAGGTCTTTCGCCGGCTCGTCATGGGGATGCGCCTTGCCGGCATAGACAAACTGCAACCTGCCAACGCTGCGGGAGATTCCCCGCAAGCTCTCGATATTCGTGAACACGAAGTCGGCCCGTTTGTAGGTTGCGGCCCGGCGCGCGAAGCCTATGGTCATCGCCGCGGGATCCAGGCGGGTACCGGTCCGCCGCTCCACCTCCGCCAACAACTGACGCTTGGCCTGAAGATGCGCTTCCATGACGTCCTCGACGCTCAGATCGAGCGCCTGGCGCAGGTAGTAATTGTCGACGCGCCAACCGGGAATGCGTTCGTCGTAGAGACGCGCGAACGGCTCGGAGACCCAGGTAGGGGCGTGGACGCCGTTGGTTATGGCGTGGACGTGATAGCCGGGATAGAGATCCTGGGCGACCTCCGCATGGCGGCGGGCGACGCCGTTCACGTGCCTGGAGAAAAACAAGCCGAGAAACGTCATGTTCAGGACGCCGCCTTCGGTACAAGGGAGGGACCGAATGGTCTCGGCGAGATTTTCGCCGAGCACGCCCGCGACGACGTCCAAGGGGAAGCGGTCGTGGCCGGCTGGCACGGGCGTATGGGTCGTGAAGACGCAGCGCTGGCGAACGGCATCGAAGTCGGCCTCGGAGGCGCCGCCGGGTAGGACCCCGCCCGTGCGCTCCGCCAGCAGCGCCAGCGTCAGCAAGGCGCTGTGGCCTTCGTTCATGTGGTACGTATCGATGTCGGCGTGGCCGAGCGCACGCAGGGCGGCTATCCCGCCCAACCCCAGCACCGCTTCCTGGCGGAGTCGGTAACGCTGGTCGCCGCCGTACAGCTGGCCGGTGAGAAGGCGGTCTTCGGCGTCATTATCCGGCAGGTCCGTATCGAGCATGTAGAGGGGGACTTCGGCCCCGCGCACGCCTCGCACGCGGAACAGCCACGGCCTGATGACCACGGGGCGGCCCTCGAGGACCACGGTCACGCGCGTGTCCAGGGGTTCCAGGAACGCCTCCGGCTCCCAGGAGGGCACCGTCTCGCTCTGGGTGCCGTCCGGGCCGATGTGCTGTCTGAAAAAGCCCTGGCGGTAGAGGAGCGTGACGGCAAGCATGGGGACGCCGAGGTCCGCCGCCGCCCGCAGCGTGTCGCCGGAGAGCACGCCGAGGCCGCCACTGTAGGTGGGCATCTCGGTCATGAGACCGACTTCCATCGAAAAGTAGGCGATGCGGGCCGTCATTCGGCCTGCCGAAGCGATGGTTTAGGACTCATTCGTTGAATGATACTCGGCAGGCCTGGGCTTTCGGTCAATCGGGCCCAGTTCGGGCCGCTGGAGCGCCCCTGTCCGAGGCGCCGCGCTGGCAAGGGCGCCCTGCCCGGCTCGCCGCGCTTCGTGCTTTCGGCAAGTCCAGCCGAGACCCGCCGA
>DATMBD010000037.1:0-2750 GCA_035559355.1 Dehalococcoidia bacterium | reverse complement strand
ACCGTCACGTAGGCGCGGACGCGGGCGTCGACGGCCTGGATGCGGTCGAGGACGGCGCGCGTGAGCTCCACGGCGCTGACTTCGCGCCGCGCGAGGAGGTCGTGAGCCTCCGCGATCGTGAGCTCGTGGAGCGCGGCCAAGGCTATTCGTCGAGCACCGCGCGCACGCGCACGTATCCGTCCTGTACCAGGGGGGCGTTCTCGAGCACCTGACCGCGGTCCAGCGAGGGCCGCGGTTGGTCGTCGGCCATGACGCTTTCCAGGGGCAGGGTATGCGTCGTCGGCTCCACGCCCTCAGTGTCGATCTGGCGGAGGACGTCGAAGTGGTCGAGGATCGACGACAGTTGCTGCTGGAACTTGGCGACGTCGGCCTCCATGAGGCCGATGCGCGCCAGGCGGGCGACGTGGAGAACCTGCTCGCGGGTCAGCGGCATGAGGCGAGTGTAGCAAGCCATGGCGCCTGGGTCACAGCCCGCCGAGGCCGCCGTCAGAGGAGGTGGGCGTCAAGAGCCGGCGGGTATGCCAAAATCCCTTTTACGTAGCGCTGCTATGAAAGGCGAACTCGAAAGGAAGGGGCTCCGACTCGCGCTGGCGCTGCTTGCGGCGCTCGTGACGCTCCTGCTCGTCCGGGTTGGCGCCAGCCAGGTGCCGAACGACGACGAACGATTGCAGGAGAAGTTAAGGGCCGTGATTGAGGCCGAGAGCAAGCCGGACGCCCTGGACCCGGAAACGGCGGCGGAAATCAGGGAAAAATACCTGAGTGGAATTGCCCTTGCCGATGAGAACTACCGAAAGTGGCTAGCGGACTTCAACTCCAGGAGCGTCGAGCTCCGCACCCTCGAATGGGTCGAGATCCTAGCTGGCTTTCCGGGCCCAAAGAGCATCGACGAAGCCGTAAAAAAGGCTGACCTGATCGTGATCGGCTCAGCTGTGGCCGTCAGATTCCTTCCTACAACACCCGCAATCGGACGCACACTTGTGACGGTGAGGGTAGACCACGTGTTGAAACGCTCCGGGTCAGACAGCTCTCAAGAGTTGGTGGTCGCGTTCGGCGGAGGACCGGCGCCCTATCCAGGAGACCCGTCGCGGGCGGTGATCGGCTACGTGGCCGCTGCTCCCCTCTTGCTCCCAGGCGACATCGCCATTCTCTTTCTGCAACAATCGCCCGGCGGCGCAGGCTGGTATGAGCCCCAAATATTGACGGGTGTAAATAAGATCCAGGACGGGATGGCCGTAACCATCGAGGACAGTCCCCTTCAGCCGCTCATCGACCACAAACCCCTCGCCGAGGCCGTCCAAGCCATCGCGACTGCGATCGCCAGCGCAACGGACCCTCCGTAGTCCCAGCCAGGCCATCGTTAACACCTCGGCCGCCGCCTCGTGCTAGGATGTTTCGCGGCGAGGAATGGAGAAGGTGTGACGCGCACCACGGCGGCGACCTCGGCGCTGGACCAGGTCGTCCTCGGTAATCCGAGTTACGTCTGGAGATTCGGGCAGGAACGCCGGCTGACCATGGTCAGGCGGTACTTGGCGCTGGAGAACGCCCGCCTGCTCGACATCGGCTGCGGGTTGGGAGCCTACGTCCGGCGCCTGCGCGACTTCACCGACAAGGCGTTCGGCATCGATATCGACTTCGCCCGCGTGCTCGAAGGGGCCCGCAATGGCGTGCCCGGGCTGTGCGCCGGCGTGAGTGAGTCTCTGCCGTTCGCCGACGGCGTATTCGACGGCGTCCTCCTCAACGAGGTCATCGAGCACGTCCGCGACGACCGCGCGACCCTGAGCGAGGCGCTGCGGGTGACGCGCCCGGGCGGCCGCGTGGTGGTCTTCGCCCCAAACCGCCTCTACCCGTTCGAGACCCACGGCGTCTACCTCGGGAAACGCTACGTATTCGGCAACATCCCCCTCGTGAACTACTTGCCGGACTCGCTGCGCAACCGTCTGGTGCCGCATGCGCGGGCCTATACGCGCAGCCGCCTCGAGACCCTGACGCGGGGCCTGCCGGCGCGCTGGGTGGACTGGCGGGTCATCTACCCCGGTTTCGATAACGTCGCCGCTGCCAGGCCTGGCCTCGGGCGCGCGCTTCGCAAGGCTACCTACGCGCTGGAGGAGACTCCTCTTCAGCGCCTGGGACTATCACACCTGCTGGTGCTGGAGCGCACGTAATCGCTCATGGCAAGGAACGGCCACGGCTACGACGCCTGGAGGATGCGCGCGCGCCGCACCCTGCGCCGGCGCAACGCCCGCGGAAAGCGCGGCACGCCCCGTTGGATGCTGGCGGCCGTCGGCCTCGCGGGCGTGGGCGCGTTCCTGTTCATTGCCGCGGCCATCGCCGGCATCTTCGTGTACGAGAGCTACGCGGCGGACCTGGTGCCGCCGGACCAACTAGCGATCAATGAGGCTTCCCAGGGCGCCAAGATCCTGGACCGCAACGGCAATCTCCTCTATGAATACGTGGACGACCGCGCCGGCCTGCGCCGGCCCATTGCCCTGCAGGACGTCTCGGAAGCCTTCCTCGCCGCCACGATCGCCACCGAAGACGACAGCTTCTTCACGAACCCGGGGGTCAACTGGAAAGGCCTCGCACGGGCGGCGTGGGAGAACAGCCCTTTCTCGGGCGCCGACATCTTCGGCGGCTCAGGCGGCAGCTCGATCACGCAGCAGCTGGTCAAGAACGTCTACATCCCCCAGGAGGAGCGCCAGAAGCGGACGATCGACCGCAAGCTGCGCGAAACCGTTTACGCGTTGGAGCTG
>DATMBD010000036.1:0-2657 GCA_035559355.1 Dehalococcoidia bacterium | reverse complement strand
ATATGGCCCGGTTCCGCGATGCCGCCCTCGAGTTCGGATACGAGGCCGTGGAGGTCAGCCATTCCACCGCGGAGCCCGGCTTGCGCGAGCTGCTGCGGGGCGGCGCCCCCCGCGTCTCCAGCCTCCACGCGCCCACGCCTTATCGCCGCCTGGACGACGGCCGCCACAACGGCGACGCCAACTTGGCATCCGACGACCAGACGGAGCGCAGGCTTGCTCTCGCCGAGACGAAGCGCACGATCGATTTCGCCGCCGAGGCGGGCGTGGGCTACGTCGTCATTCATCTCGGCGGCGTCGGCGACCGGCGTGACGCTCGCGAGGAGGCGCTTCGCGACCTCTTCGACGCCGGCAAGCGCGACGGGCCTGCCTGGGAGGCTGCGCAGGCGGAGCTGCGCAACTGGCGCGCCGTCAACGCCCCGCGCTTTTACGAGGCCGCCCGCCGCTCGCTGGAGGCATTGGCGGACTATGCCGCGGCGAGAGGAGTCGCCCTCGGCCTGGAGAGCCGGCTCAACTACCACGAGTTCCCTCACCCGGAAGAGGCGCTCAGCCTCCTCGCCCCTTACGAAAACGGCGTTGCCGGCTTCTGGCTGGACGTCGGCCACTGCGAAGTGCAGTCTCGCCTAGGGATGATCGACTGGCGCGCCTGGCTGCCGCGGCTCTCGTCACGCATCCTCGGCTGCCACCTCCACGACGTGCGCGGCATCCTCGACCACCGCTACCCAGGTAACGGCACGCTCGACTGGGAATTCATCGCCTCCGTCCTGCCCGCGAACGCCATCCGCGTCCTCGAGATCGACCAGCGCGAGCCGGACGCCGGCGTCGCCGCGGCCCCGGCCTTCCTGCACGAAAAGGGCATCGTGTAACAGAACTCGAGAATCTGCCCGGCGAAGGCGTCCACGCCGCGGAAGCGCGCATTGGCTCTCCGCTGGCCCCTTGCCATCCGCCCCTCGCTCCCTTGCGTTTGCCATTCTCCGTTTGCCTTGTGCGTTTCGTTTCGCCTTTGCCTTAAGCCTGCATCTATGCCCTATGCTTGCAGTGCAATGCCCGGGGTCATCACCAGTCAGAGGGAAGACTTCCCGCAGTGGTACCAGGACGTCCTGGCCAAGGCGGAGCTCGCCGACAACGGCCCCGTCCGCGGGACGATGGTCATCCGGCCGTACGGCTACGCGATCTGGGAGCGCATCCAGGGGGAGATCGATCGCCGCATCAAGCAGGCGGGCGCGGAGAACGTCTACCTGCCCCTCTTCATCCCGGAGAGCTACCTCCGTAAGGAAGCAGAGCACGTGGAGGGCTTCAGCCCGGAGCTGGCCGTCGTCACGCACGCCGGCGGGAAGGAGCTAGAGGAACCCGTCGTCGTCAGGCCGACGAGCGAAACGCTCTTCGGCGAGGTGATGGCCAAGTGGGTACAGAGCTATCGCGACCTGCCGTTGCTTCTCAACCAGTGGGCGAACGTCGTCCGCTGGGAGCTGCGGCCCCGCGTCTTCCTACGCACGACGGAGTTCCTCTGGCAGGAAGGCCACACCGCCCACGCGACCCGCGAGGACGCCGCCGAGTACGCCCTCCGTATCCTCCATGACGTCTACCGCGACTTCTTCGTGAACGTCCTGGCGCTGCCGGTCTTCATCGGGAGAAAGACGCGGAAGGAGCGCTTCGCAGGCGCGGTCAACACGCTCGCCTGCGAGGGTATGATGCGCGACGGCAAGGCGCTGCAGGTGGCGACGAGCCATGAGCTCGGCCAGACCTTTGCCCGCGCCTTCGACATCACTTATACGTCCGAAAACGGGACCCTAGAACACTGCTGGACGACGTCCTGGGGGAGCTCCACGCGCATCGTCGGCGGGCTGATCATGGCCCACGGCGACGACGGCGGCCTTCGCTTGCCGCCGCGCGTGGCGCCCGTGCAGGCGGTCGTGCTCCTCGTCCGGGACGACGCCGACGGCGCGGAAGTCGCCCGGCGCCTGGCGGAGGAGCTGGGCGCCGCCGGCGTTCGCGTCAGGCTAGACAGCGACGTCGCCAGCAGCTACGGGCGGCGGGTGACGGACTGGGAGCTGAAGGGCGTCCCGGTGCGCATCGAAGTGGGGCCGCGGGAGCTGGCGGAAGGCAAGGTGACGCTGGTCCGCCGCGATACGGGTGAGCGAAGCGGCGTCGCCCTGGACGGCGTCGCCGCCGCCGTGACCGAGGCGCTCGGTCGTATGCAGAACGACATGCTTGCCGAGGCCGAAGCCTTCGTTCGGGAGCACACGGCCGAGGTGACGGGCCTTTCGGACGCTGCAGACGCCGCTCAGGCGGGATTTGCGCGCATTCCGTGGGCGGCCGTCGGCGAGAGCGGCGAAGAGGAGCTGGCGCGGCACGGCGTCAGCGTCCGCTGCCTGCAGCGGCCGGACGGCTCCGTACCCGCGAGCGAGGACGAACCGGACATCGTTGCCATCGTCGCCAAGGCCTATTAGACCGCTCAGAAGCTGGCCTCGCATGAGGTCCGCAGGAACGCAAGAAAGCAGCAAGCTGCTTCCTTGCGCCTCTCATCGCCAGCGCTTGGGCCGTTTACGGGCCTTGCCAGGCGGTGTTAACATAGGAGAGCCAAGTTGTCTTAACTGGGAGGTGGGTCTGGGCCCACCTTTTTGTTAGCACTTTTGCAAGGAGATCCGGCTTTGGCTACG
>DATMBD010000035.1:0-2132 GCA_035559355.1 Dehalococcoidia bacterium | reverse complement strand
GCAGCGCGACAGCGATGCGCAGCCCGAAGCGGGGGACGGGCAAGCGTGGCAGACGGGCGAACGGGGAGATGGCGGCCTCGAATTGGCCGCGGCCCGGCCCGCTGTTAAGATGTACGTGCGTTCGTTATGGACTCTTCCATCTGCCTGGCCGGACCCGTCTTATGGGCAATGCCGGCCCGCAGCTAGACAAGCTGCGGGAACCCATCGCCTGCCGTCACATCGCTTTTTCGTGCCAGGGAGTCTGCCGTGACTGAATCCATCCTCATAGGCGTGGCTTGGCCGTTTCCCAACGGGCCGTTGCACCTCGGCCAGATCGCCGGCGCCTACCTTCCACCCGACATCTTCGCCCGCTACCACCGGACAGCCGGAAACCGCGTCATCATGGTCTCCGGCACGGACCAGCACGGCACGCCGATAATCGTGCGCGCCGAAAGGGAAGGCAAGACGCCTCAGGAGGTTGTCGATCACTTCCACGCCGAGTACCTCCGCTGCTGGGACGACCTGGGCATCAGCTTCGACTGCTACACGTCCACGGGGACTCGAAACCACATCGAGACCGCCCAGGCGTTCTTTTTGCGCCTCTACGAGAAGGGCGACATCTACAAGGGCACCATGGAGTTAACGTTCTGCGAGCAGGAGCAGCGGTTTCTCCCCGACCGCTACGTGGAGGGGACCTGCCCCTACTGCGGCTACGAGGGCGCCCGCGGCGATCAGTGCGACAATTGCGGCCGCACCCTCGACCCCATCGAGCTCATCAACCCGCGCTGCAGCCGGGACGGCTCCGTGCCCGTACGCCGCGAGTCGGAGCACTTCTTCCTGCGCCTGAGCGCCTACAACGACCGCCTGAAGGAGTGGCTGCGCCACGGCAAGGAGCACTGGCGGCGGCCGGTGCTCAACTTTTCCCTCGGCGTGCTCAACGAGGGCCTGAAGGACCGCGCCATTACGCGCGACCTCACGTGGGGCGTCCCCATCCCGCTGCCCGGCTACGAGGACAAGCGCATCTACGTGTGGTTCGAGAACGTCATCGGCTACCTCTCGGCGGCGAAGGAGTGGGCGCAGCGGCAAGGGACGCCGGACGCCTGGAAGGACTTCTGGGAAGACCCTGCGGCGAAGATTTACTACTTCGTCGGCAAGGACAACATCTGGTTCCACACCCTCAGCTGGCCGGCAATGGTCATGAGCCACGGGGGCCTCAACCAGCCCTACGACGTGCCTGCCAACCAGTACCTCAACTTCCGGGGCGGCAAGGCGAGCACCAGCCGCGGCACCGCGCCCTTCCTGCCGGACTACCTGGAGCGCTACGACCCGGACGCGATTCGCTACTACCTCGCGGCGATCATGCCGGAGACGAGCGACAGCGAGTTCAGCGAGGAAGACCTCGTCCGTCGCAACAACGACGAGCTCGTGTCCACGTGGGGGAACCTGGTCAACCGCGTCCTGACGATGACTTTTCGCAACTTCGGCGGACGCGTGCCGGAGCCAGGTCCGCTGCGACCGGCGGATGAGGCGCTTCTCGCTCAGGGGGACGCCGCCCTGGCGACGGTGGGCGAAAGCCTCGCCGCCTGCCGCTTCCGCGAGGCACTGCGCGCGGCGATGGCTTACGCTCAGGAGGCGAACCGCTACCTGAACCAGGAGGAGCCGTGGAAGACGCGCGCCACGGATCCGGCGGCCGCAGGCCGAACCCTCTACACCGCCATCGGCGCCATCGAAGCGCTGAAGGTGGCCTTCTACCCCTTCCTGCCGTTCACGTCGCGGCGGCTGCACGGCTTCCTTGGCCACTCCGACATGATCGAGCAACAGGGCTGGGCCGCCCGCCGCCCGGCGCCGGGTGCGGCCCTGCAGCAGCCGCAGCCTCTTTTCAGGAAGCTGGAGGCGCCCCTGGAGGCGAGCGCGTGATCGAGCTCGTCGACACGCACGCGCACCTGCAGGAGCCGGAGTTTGCCCGCGACGTCGACGAGGTCATAGAACGAGCCGTTGCGGCAGGGATCGTCGCCATCATCGTTCCGGCCGCGGACGTGGAATCGGCAAAGCAGGGCGTTTCCCTCGCGCGGCGCTTCGATGGCGTCTTCGCTACTGCCGGCTACCATCCTCACGAGGCCGCGCGTTTGGACGCGGCGGCCCTGGACGCGATC
>DATMBD010000034.1:0-2626 GCA_035559355.1 Dehalococcoidia bacterium | reverse complement strand
GGGGACGAGGGCCGTTCCTGCTAAAATTACGCTGCCATGGCAGAGAAGCTGATCATCTACACGACCCCCAACTGTAGCGCCTGCGACCGCGCCATCGCCGACCTGACGGCCGAGGGCGTGGAGTTCGAGGAGCGCAACGTCATGAAGAACAAGCAGTGGTATGACGAGGCGCTGCAGTACTCCGTGACCGTGCCGATCATCCTCCGCGACGGCAAGGTCGAGTACGGCTGGAAGGGCAACATCGGCTGCGCCATCACGTAGGCGACGCGCTGCCGACTGAGGACGGCCCCCGTTATTCGGAGCAGATGACAGCCGCCCACCGGCTCGAAATAGGTCACAGTAACCCTGATGGCGGCTGCCAGGAGCAAGTCAGTCGACACCATCGCGTCCGGCGCAGAGCAACGAAACGTCGCCGGGGCTTCGAGACCCGCAGCCGCAACATTTAGCCGCGGGACTCATCTCCAAGAGCCCTTTCGCGCTCGGGTCGCCGCTTTCGACGCTTAGGGCCCGCTAAGCCGATAGCCTCAGTCGCCAGGTCCCGCTCGATGTCCCTCTTAGCGTGTGACGGCGCCTTCAGAGGCCGAGGAGACGAGCTTCGCGTACTTGGCGAAGACGCCCGTTGGGTAGCGCGGCGGCGGCGGCGTCCATTCCGCAAGGCGGCGCTTCAGCTCCTCCTCGCTCACCTCCACGTCCAGCCTCCGTTTTTCGACGTCGAACGTGATCAGGTCGCCTTCGCGCACCGCTGCGATGGGGCCGCCGACAGCCGCTTCCGGCGCCACGTGGCCCGCCATCAGGCCGTGTGTGGCGCCCGAAAAGCGGCCGTCAGTCAGGAGGGCGACGCTATCGCCGAGACCTTCGCCGACGAGCGCCGCCGTGACGCCCAGCATCTCCCGCATGCCGGGCCCGCCCTTCGGGCCTTCGTAGCGGATGACCACCACGTCGCCCTCGCGGATGCGCCGGTTCGAGACGGCCTCGAAGGCGTCTTCTTCGCGGTCGAACACGCGCGCCGGCCCGCGGTGCAGCATGCGCTCGTGGCCGGCGACCTTGAGGACGCAGCCCTCCGGCGCCAGGTTCCCCTTGAGGATGACGAGGCCGCCGGTCTTCTTGAGGGGGTTGTTCAGGGCGCGCACGACCTCCTGGCCGGGCGTCTCCGCCGCTGTTCGCACCTCCTCCCCGATGGTGCGACCGCTGACGGTCAACGCCCCCGGCTGAAGGATGCCCGCCTGCAGCAGCCGGTTCGCCACTAGGCGCACGCCGCCGGCCTGGTAGAGGTCGTTGGCGACGAAGCGGCCGCCCGGCTTCAGGTCTGCGATAATCGGAGTCTTCTCGCTGATGCGGTCGAAGTCCTCTATCGCAAGCGGCACCCCCGCCTCCCGGGCGATGGCGAGCAAATGGAGGACCGCGTTCGTCGAACCGCCCGTCGCCAGCACCGAAGCGATGGCGTTCTCGAGCGCCGGCCGCGTGATCACGGCGCTGGGCCGGATGCCGCGCCTCATCAGTTCCACCGCCTGCCTCCCCACTTCATAGGCCACGTCGTCCTTCTTCGGGTCCATGGCCGGTACGGAGGCGCTATCGATGAGGGACATGCCCATCATCTCGATGGCCATCGCCATCGTGTTGGCCGTGTACTGGCCGCCACAGGCGCCGGGCCCGGGACAGGCCACGCTCTCCAGCTCCCTCAGCTGCGCCGCCGTTATCTTGCCCGCGGCGTACGCCCCAACCGCTTCGAAGACGTCCAGGATCGTGACGTCGCGCCCTTCGAAGACGCCCGGATAGATCGAGCCTCCGTACAGCATCAGCGAAGGCAGGTCCAACCTCGCCAGGGCCATGACAGTGCCCGGCAGCGTCTTGTCGCAGGCGGCGATGGCGACGAGGCCGTCCAGCAGATGGCCCCGCGCCACCAGCTCGATTGAATCGGCGATTACCTCCCGGCTGACCAGGGAGGCCTTCATGCCTTCCGTCCCCATGCTGATGCCATCGGAGATGGCGATTGTGTTGAACTCCAGGGGCGTCCCGCCCGCGGCGCGGATGCCCTCTTTGACCTTCGCCGAGAGGCGCCGGAGGTGGAAGTTGCAGGGGCCGATCTCGATCCACGTGTTCGCGACCCCGATTAGGGGTCGCGAAAGGTCCTCGTCGCCGAGGCCGGTGGCGCGCAGCATGGCGCGCGCTGGCGCCCGGTCCGGACCGTCCAAAAGAGTACGGCTGGGACCTCGGAGGTCGCGTTCGCTGGTCATGAATGGGCTCCTGGCGTCCTGTGGCCGGTGAGGCCGGCGCTTCCGCTCGCAAGTTGTACTAGGAATCGTAGAAGCTAGGGAAGGCGTCAGGCAATCGGGCCCGTCAGCGCGCCGAAAGGTACTGAATATGCTCTCGGAGCACGGACTCAGGCGCGAAGCTGCCGATGAGCCAGAACGCCGTCGAGGCGATGAAACGATCGTCGAGCCGGCCGATGAAGGGGATGAAGTCGGGCAGAACGTCGATGGGAGAGGCCATGTAAGCCGCGGGGACCATGGCTAGCGGCCGCAGCCACACCGGCAGGCGGCGGCGAGCCCCATCGTCCGGGAGGTAGAACGCCTGGACTGGGACCGCCGGGCCGAGCTCGGCTGGCGTCTGATGCGGGACCGCCGCC
>DATMBD010000033.1:0-3534 GCA_035559355.1 Dehalococcoidia bacterium | reverse complement strand
CACGGGCGCGTAGGCGAACTCGGCGACGACGAGGTAGCCGCCGCGCCGTTCCCTTTTCAGGCGCTCCATTACCTCAGGTTCGCCAGCGACGTGATGAATGGGCATGTCCGGCGGTCGCAGCGCAAGCACCGCGTTCGACGTCGTCGTCTTGCCGGCGAACCGAGGGATGGCGACCGTGAGAAACGACTTCTGCTCGTCGACGGCTGCCCACAGGATCGCCGCCATCTCGGCGTTCATCGTACCGTTGGCCACCAAGTCGGCGATCGTAATCTCGGCCATGCAAGTCTCCAGACCCGAGTATACGATCGATGGGCGGCCGTCACCCGGCCGCCCGCGCGGACGTCCGCGAGAAGAAGGCTGAAAGGAGCCAGCAACCGTGAACGAGCAGCCCCAACCCGTCCCACCCGCCGCTCCCGGCGCCGGCAGCAGACTCGTCCGGCTGGGCAGGCAGCCGCGGGTGCTGCTCCTGGGCCTGGCTGCCTGGTCGGCGCTGGCAGCTGTGACGCAGCTCTTCGTGAACAGCGGAGTGTTCCTGGACATCCACGATGTCGAGCTCGATGGAGCGCTGGGTGGCTTCGCGCTGAGCTTGAATGCCGTCCCCCTCGCCGTCCTCTACCTGTATTGCTTTAGGGATCCCGGCAGGTTCGCGCACGTTTTCTGGCTGGCTTTCGTCCACCAAGCCGTAATGGTCGCCGCGGTTCTCTACCACCTCGCCATCGGCACGTTTAGCTTCGAAAGCGTCGTCGTGCCCCTGACGGGGTCGGCCGTGCTGGGGGCCTTCTCGTTTGTCCAGATTTTCGAGCCGAAGGCCGGCGCTCCTGCCGGCTAGCCGGCCGACGACCGCGGCGGCATGCGAGGGCTTCCGAGAGTCCGAACTGAGGGCAGTGGCTTCGAGGGTGTACGACTCTGACTGGAAGCTTGCCCTTCCTGAATCAAAGGAGCCGTTCGAGTCCCGGCGTTAGGAGGAACTTTCCGCGGCGGGCCGGCCCTGGCGCTCACCGCTAGCCTCCTCCGTGAGCGGCTGAGCTGGGGCGCCTCGGCGCCGGGTTCGAGAAGCTTTCGTTTCCTCGGCTTGGGAATTGGCCTCCGGGAAGTCCCGCTCTTTGAGGCGGAATTCGCTGGTCAAGAGATGCATGCGCAGCCGGGCCAGAAGGTGGCTGAGCAGCTCCTTTTCGTCTTCATTGAGGTTGCTCCAGGCCGCGGTGATGCGACGCGCCGTCTCCGGGAAAACGCGGCGGAAGAGGGCTTCGCCCTGGTCGGTGAGGACGGCGTAGATGATGCGTTTGTCCTCGCCGCCCGTCTCCCTTCGCACGTAGCCGTCGCGTTCCATCCCGTCGACCAGCTGGGTGACGTTGTTTGGCGCGAGGTTCATGTGCGCGGCGACTTCGCCCATGCTCAGGCGCCCCTGCTCGGACGTGTACAGAAGCCGCAGGAGGATCACTCGCCGCGGGGTCAGTCCGAACTCGTCCCAGTGCCTCTCCCGCATGCTAGCGAGCAGCCTATGAGTTCGCTCCAGCATGAGATGCGCTTCCATGGCCCTGGCGTCGATCTCCGGGAAGAGGGCCTTGAGGCGCTCGATGGAGTCGCGCACGGAGGTTTCGTGAACGCGTCCGTCTTCGGAGACCGAGAACTGATGCATCGCTGCCCTCCGCCGATTATTGCCACGAGGATGCAGGTCAGGCAAACGGCCGGGCGTCGACTGGCGTCCGGCTGGCCGTCTGTAGGCCTGTCACGAGGCGCACCTGTCAGTGGGTGACACGGGCGCGGCCCCGCTTGACAGGCATTTCACTTTCTGTAGCATGGCTCCAGTCCTGGCTCCGATTCGGGGCCGTGAATGGAGGGGAGTGCGATGAGCAGCTACTGGGCATCGATCGCGACGCGGCGGATCAGCCGCCGGCGGGCTATCGCCGCGAGCGGCGGGGGCGCGGCGGCTGCGGGTATCCTCGCTGCCTGCGGCGGCGGAGACGAAGGACCAGCGCAAGGGACATCGTCGCTCGTTGCCAAACCGGAGGACAGCTCGAAACAGGCGACGCGAGGCGGGATCATCAAGGCATCGATCGCCACGGACGCCGGCAGTTGGGACCCTCACGTCCGGGGGGCCTGGTTTGGCACGCTCGGCGCGCTCCTCTATAGCCGCCTGACCGTCGTCAAGCCAGGCGAAGGCCAGGCCACTTCAGGAGACATCGTCGGGGAGTTGGCCGAAGGCTGGGAAATTTCGCCGGACGGCCTCACCGCAACCTTCAAGCTCCGTCCCAACGCGAAGTGGCAGCCCGTGGCGCCGGTCAACGGCCGCGCCGTGGACGCCGAGGACGTAGCCGCCACTTGGACGCGCTGGCGATCGGTCAGCGGCACGCGGGCCACGATCGACAACTCCGTCAATCCGGATGCGCCCGTCCAGAGCGTCGCCGCGACCGACAGCCGCACGGCCGTCCTCAAGCTGGCCTTCCCCGCTGTTACCCTGCCGTCCTTGCTTTCGGCCTCGGTTGGGCAGGCGTTCCACATCATGCCCCGCGAAGCAGGCCAGAACTACGATCCCCGGACAGTGCAGATCGGCTCCGGGCCGTTCTACGTCAGCGAGCACGTAGCGTCTTCGCACATCCACCTCAAACGCAACCCCGGCTTCTACGACGCGACGAGGCCATTCGTAGACGGGATGGAGTTCCCGATCGTCCCTGAATACGCCACGGCGATCGCGGCTTTCCGCACGGGCCAGATTTTCACCTACCCCGTCCGCGCTGAGGAGCTGCTGGGCGTCAAGCGCGACGTCCCGGACCTTTCCATGTACCAGTCCGGCATTACGGTGCCGCAGGCGACCTTGTTCTTCGGCTACAAGAACACGCCGAAGGGGATGTTCCGCGACAAGCGCCTTCGGCAGGCGTACTCGATGGCCATCGATCGCGACCTCTTCGCGGAGACGTGGTACAACGTCTCCAGCTTCACCAGCCAGGGCCTGCCGGTGGAAGTCGCTTGGAGTTCGGCCGTCCCGGCGAACGAGTTCACCGGCTGGTGGATGGACCCCCGCGACAAAGACTTTGGCCCCAACGGCAAGTACTACGAGCACAACGTGGCGGAGGCGAAGAAGCTGGTGGCGGCGGCAGGCTTCGCCAACGGCGTCGAATACGTCTCCACCCGCGCCGGCGGCAACTACGGGCCGGAGTACGACCGCCAAATCGAGATCATGGAAGGCATGGCGGCCGACGCCGGCTTCAAGCCCGTGACCAACGTCGTCCAGTACCAGAACGACCTCATACCCAACTACCAGAACGTCCAGGGCGAGTTCGAAGGCATCGCCTGGATGCTGCGGCCGCAGAGCTCGTCCGACCCGATCGACAAGCTGGCCGAGAACTTCTTCTCCAAGTCCGGCCCCAACTTCATCGGCTTCGACCCGCAGGGGAAGGGCGACCATTCCGGCGACCCTTACGTTGACGATCAGATCAGGAAGTCGCGCGTCGAGCGGGACACGGAGAAGCGCAAGCAAATCATGAAAGACTTGCAGCGCTACCTGGGCGAGCAGATGTACTTGATCCGCCCGGT